>CAZLAL010000106.1:0-5222 GCA_964557455.1 uncultured Dehalococcoidales bacterium | reverse complement strand
ATTGATACGCCCACTACCAAGGCCAGAATTACCCGGTTATTGAACCGTTGTTTCTCCTTTACCCGACTGCTCAGGTTCTGGCGTTTTTCAGTTTTTTGCTTGACTTTTGCCGAACCTTCAATCCATTATAAGTGTAGCTATCAATTGCTGTCAATACATTTCGTTGGAGAGCCGCTCGTAATGTCATTGTGACGAATCCCCATGAATCGCCAGGACAATGCACGTCAGAGCTTCTTTGCTTCCGTCAGAATAAGAACTGGTACGCAAAGCAATCTGTGAGCAGCTCAGGCAAGCTGTTTGACCATGTAAGCGCCTTCCAGAACATAGCCGAGCGAGCGGTAATACTCACGGACACCAACACCACTAAGCACCGATAGTTCGGCAGCCTTGAATTCTTCTCGAGCGACTGCCTCTGCTTCTCGAAGCAACTTCTCCCCGAGGCCATGATGTTGAGCGGCTTGCTCCAGCCTTGCCCTCAGGGGAACCTCAGCACCAAACACGTGTAGCTCCCTGATTAACGCTTTCTCTTCAGTTATCCTCAATCTAAGCAGGCCAAATAGAGTCTCACTACCGTCCTCGTAAGAGAGGAAGACCTCCCTGCCTCCCCATGTGTCATAATCCAGCCTGGTTAACAAGGGCTCGCCAACTGCCCAGCCATCCATGAGGCGATGCCCATATTCGCGACAACGAATGCACCTGCAGTGAAGACCGCTCTGGTCCATCCTTTTCTTGATAGTCCCTCTAAGCGCTAAATCTTTGCACCCGGCGATTATGAATTTACTGGGGATATCCCTCATCAACCTCGAAATCCTTACATATTTCGGGACTAGAGCTTTAATGGCGATAAGCAAATCAGTCATTTCCTCATCGCCATAGGGTTGGTACCGGCTATCCCGATACCAGCTCTCTAGTTCGCTCCCTTGCACTACCAGCGTGGGGTAGAGCTTGAGTCCATCCGGCCGGAAACGCTCGTCTTCAAACAGTTGTCGCGATAGTTCCAAGTCGTGCGCAGGCGTTGACCCCGGTAAACCGGGCATCCAATGATAATAGACCTTAAAGCCATAATCCCGTAGTAACCTGGTCGCAGTGATAACCTCAGCCACGCCATGTCCCCTTTTTGTCAGACGGTGAATTTCATCGTCCAGGGTCTGTACCCCAAGCTCCACCCTGGTGGTGCCGAAGTCAAGCATGCTGCTTATCTCCTTCTCCCCACAGAAGTCCGGCCTGGTCTCGATACACAACCCCACACAGCGATGCTTGGCGTCTTCATTGAGTTTCCTGGCTTCCTCCAGACTGCTTGAGGTGACGCCATTCAGCCCGTCATAGCAGTCCCTAACAAATCGGTATTGATAGTCCCTCGGATAAGCGAGAAAGGTACCTCCCATGATGATGAGTTCTACCTTATCCTCGGCATGTCCCATTTCAGCCAACGTCTTGAGTCTGACCTCCACTTGCTTTCTGGCATCGAAACCACAACTGCGCGCCCGCAGCACCGCTGGGGACTCCACAGTATAGCTCTTCGGCGCCTCAGGAGAACTGGGACAATAAACGCATCTGCCCGGGCAAGGATACGGCTTGGCCATGACCGCCACTGGCGTTACCCCAGAAATAGTCCGAGATGCTTTCTTCATGCCACAATATGTTAGAGTTTAGCAGAGCATATCTATGACCACAAATAGCGAGGCCTTCGACCAAATAGCCGAAAGTTGGTATCGGATCAGACACTGGCCTTTACTCAGGAAAGAACTGGAGCAATTGGCAGCAATATGGCAAAGCGGAAAGCTGTTAAATGTCGGCTGTGCCCACGGAGCCGACTTCTTACCTTTCCGTCAGCGTTTTGAACTCTGGGGCTTGGACTCTTCCCCTGGCATGCTCAAGCAGGCTCGCCGCTATTCGCGCAAATTTGAGTTTTATGTCAATCTGGTCGCTGCTGACGCATTGTCATTGCCTTTCCCTGATAATACCTTCGGCTGGGCGATATCGGTAGCCACCTATCACCATATCAGTGGAGCAGAGAACAGAGAAAGAGCATTGACTGAATTAAGGCGCGTCCTGAAGCCCCAAGGACAAGCCTTTTTGACAGTATGGAACTACGGACAACCAAGATTCTGGTTCCAATCCAAGGAGCAACAAGTCCCCTGGAGACTGAAGGAAACCACGGTTTATCGCTATTACCACCTCTTCTCTTATGCTGAGTTACGAAAGCTCCTGGCAAAAACCGGCTGGGAGATACTTGCCATGTCGCCGGAAACATCCTACCACTTTCCGATCAGACACTTCTCGCGCAACATATGCGCCCTGGCAGAAAAGCGCTGAATCCTGGTGTCCGTCGAAAGTCAGAGCGAAGCCCCTCTCTCACTGCAAAATCACTGATATAGACATGTATTACTCCTGTCTTTAGTCTTCCCGCCCTAGCCAGGCAGTACTGACCAGCGCAGGTAGGGTCTATCTCGATACACCCAAGACCAACTTCTTGAAAAATTCACTGTAATTCTTCTTCAACCCAGAAGTGATATTCATTGGTTCTGGACTGGGGATAGACCACGAAGAGACCGATACATTCCGCAGAATGACGTGTGAAGTCAAAGAAGTCTAGACCCTTGTGATGACCTTTTGTAATTTCCGGTTCTACAAAACAGCTGACTGGTCGCTGGCAGGGTTCTACTCCGTCTTCACGCTCCCAGGAAGTCCAGCCTCGACCAGTCCGATGAAGACCTCCACCAACTTAGGATCGAACTGAGTGCCAGCACCTTCCCTGAGTTCTTTGATCGACTCATCAAGGGATAAGGCAGGACGGTATGGGCGAGGAGAAGTCATAGCCTCGAAGCTATCGGCTATGGCGAGGATGCGAGCCTCCAGCGGAATCTGTTCGCCCCTAAGCCCTTCCGGATAGCCGCCACCATCCCACCTCTCGTGATGATGTAGAATGCTGCTCATGCATGGAGCCAGGCTGGGTATACGGCTCACGATGTTTGCGCCTAACCTAGGATGCACCTTAATCAATTCCCAGTCTTCTTCATCAAGTTTGCCCCTTCTGTGAAGGACTTCATCAGGAATAGTGATCTTGCCAATGTCGTGAAGCAACGCGGCAGCGCTCACCTTCGACACTTCGTCAGGCGACAGCCCGATTGCCTGTGCCAAAGCCACCGCGTAAGTGTTGACTTTCCTGGAGTGACCATAGATGTACGGCTCTCTGGCCTCCACGGCCGAGACCAAAGCATAGACGGTGCTCAAAGCATCAGTTCTTGTGTCAATCTCGGTGATTGCTCCATCGCCCGAGGGCCTCGGCAGTGTCTTAGAGGAGAGGGAGATCCGATTACCTCCAGTCCGCTTAGCATGGTAAAGGGCATTATCAGCCATCTCGACAAGTTCATCGGCCACCGCTCCGTCCACAGGATAGCTAGCTAAGCCAATGCTGCAACTCACCATGACCGCTTTGTTCTCGGTCTCTCTGTTGATGCGCTCTCTGGTTCGCTCAGCTACAATATGGGCATCATCTTTGCTTGTCTGTGGCAAAATAACGAAGAACTCATCGCCACCGTAGCGAAAAGCCTGGTCAACACTTCTGACAGAGCTCTTAATAATCCTACCTATCTGCCCGAGAAGCACATCCCCGGCGACATGCCCATGTATGTCGTTATAGGCCTTAAAGTCATCCAGGTCAATCATGAATATCGAGAACACATCACCATAACGGGAATGTCGCGCGACTTCTTCTTTCATTTGCTCTTCAAAATGACGGCGATTGAATAGCCCGGTAAGCACATCAACCCGAGATTTTTCTTCCATTCTGGCGTAAAGCTGGGCATTCTCAATTGGCGCAGCGATCTGTGCGGCCACCTTCTCCAGAAGTCTCACCTGACTATTACTGTAAGCATTGGGTTCACGACTAGCTACTGTCAAGCTGCCAATACAGTGATCGGCAACATTCAGTGGGAGGTAAACAACAGACTGAATCCCTCGCTGGAGGTAACTTTCCCCGGTCCAGAATCCATGGTGCCGTCTTAGGTCAGATTCATACACTGTCTGTCTCTCACGGCAGACATACTCCGTAGCTGTCCCCTGAAGCCGTATCGTTTCCCCAGACTGCCAGGCAGAACCTACCGAGGTGGATAAAGCCAGAAAACTGAGTTCGTCTCCATCAATTAAGGCAATCGTCGCAAAATCAACATCGGCCACCTTCCTTAATTCCTGGGCGAACCCTTCAAATATCATTTGAATGCTCACGCTCGAAGTTATGATTGCCGTCAAACGGTTAACAAGTGCTACTTCTTCATCTTGCTCCCTCAGTCGCTCATGTGAATACTCCTTTTCCATGCTCGCAGCCACCTGGACAGTGACAGACTCCAACAAGTCAATATCTTCAAGGGCATAAAGTTTACTATCGCGCCTCTCGCTTATCGCCAGGACAGCCACGAGCTTCCCTCTGTTCATCAACGGCACAAACATGTTCACTTCCGCCGCTCGAGTTTCTTCTCTTTCTTCCTCCCACATAGATTGAAATTCTGGCAAGATGGCGAGGTTTCTCGCCGGCAATATAGTGCCTTCGCGCCTCAGCCAAGCCAGAACAGGGCTATCCTCCTTTAATCCCAATTCCCTCATGGGATTACTCTCCATGGGAGGATAGCTAAACTGCGCACCGAAAGCCCCGTTTCCAGCCTCTGGTAAAAGCAGACAGGCCCTGCGACAGTCAACAGATTGGGCAAGCAGCGATATAAATTCGCTTCCCAATTGCTTCAAGGTAAGAATGTTGTGTATCTGAGCAAGAAAGTCAAACAATTGCCTGCGATAGTAGTATCTTTCCCCGATAAATGCTTCCTCCACTTTCTTTTGCCAGAGGTCGCGTACCTCGTGGACAAGAAGCAGGATAACAGGAATCCCGAGACTGATGGTTAATGCCGACGAGGCAAAGCTAAACTCAAAGCCAACGAACCGCTGAACTAGACTGAAAAGCAACAGCACAATACCAATGCCACCGCCATAGAGCACCAAGTATATAACGGCTTGCCGGAGTATGACCCTCACATCTAGCAGCCTGTGAGTCACAATAGCGTAGGTCAAAACACAGGCGACGATAAGATTTCCAATGTGACTCACAGGAAACTCCTCACCGAGAGGAGTGATAGTTATTGACATGAACACTGCCAAGGCGGAAATAGCTCCGAGTAAATAGGTAATCTGGTTGCTCTCTGCTGGATCTGGCGTGACCTTGCGCCTCCGCA
>CAZLAL010000105.1:0-5149 GCA_964557455.1 uncultured Dehalococcoidales bacterium | reverse complement strand
AATAAAGCGAATTGAAGACTTTGGCCTGAAGGCTCATGTATCAGAAGGCACTGACCATACCGTCATAGGCGTGCTGGGCAGAGTCTTCTCAGAACTTCGCGATGCTCTCGAGTTGTTTCCTGGAGTGGAACAGGTCGTACCTGTTAGTAGACCCTATAAACTCGCCAGTCGGGAGTTCCACCCTCTAGATACCATAGTGGAAGTAAATGATGTGGCTATTGGCGGCAATGAGATAGTCATTATGGCTGGACCCTGCGCCATAGAAAGCGAAGAGCAACTGCTAACCGCTGCTCAGGCAGTCAAAGCGGCTGGGGCTGTAGTGCTGCGCGGGGGTGCCTTCAAACCGCGCACCTCGCCTTACGACTTTCGAGGGTTAGGAGAAGCTGGGCTAAAGATACTTGCGGCGGTAGCCGACGAAACCAAAATGCCGGTGATTACCGAAGTTATGTCAGCGGACCATGTTGATCTGGTAGCCAGATACTCGGACATACTGCAGATTGGCACTCGGAATATGCAGAACTTCGTTCTGCTTGATGAGGTAGGTAAAACGAAGAAGCCAGTCTTGCTCAAACGGGGTTTGTCATCTACCATTCAAGAGTGGCTACTGGCAGCTGAATATATCCTGAATCAAGGTAATGACCAGGTGATTCTTTGCGAACGGGGTATCAGGACTTTCGAGACCTATACCCGCAATACCATGGACATCAGTTCCATACCAATTATTCAGAAGGTCAGTCACCTGCCCATTATCGCCGACCCCAGCCATGCCACTGGCAAATGGTACCTCGTACCTCCCATGGCGTTGGCAGCAATAGCTGCCGGGGCGGATGGTCTTCTCGTAGAAGTTCATCCTAATCCTGACCTGGCACTGGCTGACGGGCCTCAATCGCTCAACTTCGACAGCTTCCGTCTGCTTATGTCTCACCTGCTGCCTATAGCCGAATCCGTAAATAGAAAGTTGGCCAACGCGAGCAGAAAAGCCTACCCCTAATACCATGGAAACCGAACAGGAACTAGCTGATATAGCTCCTCATGGTGAAACCCTGCTTAGCATAGGCGTATTCGATGGTGTTCATGCTGGACATCGTTACCTGCTGGAAAAATTGCGTCAGCGAGCAACTGAAAAGGACCTACTTAGCGGGGTAGTTACCTTCAGTCCTCATCCACAATGGGTATTGCACCCACAGAACCAGCTACCATGGCTAAGCGATGTAGAAGACAGAACCCGCTCCCTTAAAGAGATAGGGATAGATATAATTGCAGTAGTGAGTTTTACTCCCGCAGTAGCTCGGCTAGGTGCCCGAGAGTTTATGTCCTTGCTCAAGAAGCATCTTAAAATGAGGGGCATTATGGTTGGGCCTGATTTCGCCCTAGGACGCGGCGCAGAAGGCAGTATTGACGTACTCCGTACACTGGGGCGCGAAATGAATTTCAGCGTGGAGGTTGTACCGCCCTATACAATTGACGGTGAAATAGTGAGTAGCACCCTCATCCGCCAAGCATTAATGGAAGGTAATATGACAAAAGCAAAGAAGCTGATGGGCCATTATTTCCACCTGAAAGGCAAGGTGATCACGTCAGATAAACGCGGAAGAGCACTGGGGTTTCCCACCGCAAACCTGGACGTAAAGCCACAACAAGCATTACCAGCCAACGGCATTTACGCTACCAGCACTCAGGTAGACGGCAAGCGATTTTTGTCAGTAAGTAATATCGGCACCCGTCCCACCTTCGGAGGGGGAGAACGAACTGTAGAAACCCACTTGCTGGACTATTCCGGTGACTTGTACCACAAAGACATCGTGGTGGAATTTGTGCAAAAATTGAGAGACGAACAACGTTTTGCCTCTTCTGAACAACTAAAGGCGCAAATCGCAGAAGACATTCAAGAGGCAGAAATGGTTCTCGCCAAAGAACTGAGATGACTGACACTAAGTTCAAATCCCTGTTAAAACGAGGAGTGGCTGAGATCATAATCGAGGCTGAGCTAGTGACACTCCTCAAGTCGGGGAGAACTTTGAATTTAAAGCAGGGCTTCGACCCCAGCGCCCCCGACATCCACCTGGGACATGTAGTAGGTCTCCGAAAGTTACGTCAATTTCAGGAACTAGGGCACAAGGTCACTCTAATAGTAGGAGACTGGACAGCCAGAATTGGCGACCCCAGTGGCCAATCAGCTACACGCCCTATGCTTTCCCCCGGCGAAATAGAGAGAAATGCTCGAACCTACATGGAACAATTCTTCAAAGTAGTAGATAGGGACAAAACAGACCTAAGATGGCAAAGTGAATGGTTTTCCAGATTCACACTCGATGAAATAATTAAGCTTACCAGCAAGTTTACGGTCGCTCAGCTTCTAGCCAGAGAGGACTTTAGCAAGCGGTATGGTTCTGGCAACCCCATATCGCTGACTGAAATGCTTTACCCTTTGCTTCAGGGCTACGACTCGGTAGCTATCAGATCTGATGTTGAATTCGGGGGCATTGACCAGAAATTCAATTGCCTCGTGGGTAGAGAGCTCCAGCAAAGCACAGGCCAGTCGCCACAGCAAGTCTTCCTTGTTCCGCTCCTGGTTGGTACCGACGGTAAACAAAAGATGAGCAAGAGCCTACACAACCACATAGGCATCGCCGAGCCCCCCCGGGAAATATACGGCAAGGTGATGTCTATCCCCGATTCCCTCATCCCGGATTATTTTGAGCTTGTGACCGATGTTAGTGAAGAAGAACTCGCTGACTTCAAGAAACAACTGAAGACTCACTCAGTTAACCCCATGAGTCTCAAAAGACGACTGGCTTTTGAAATCGTCAGCCAGTTTCATGACAAGCAGGCAGCGAACGAGGCAGAAAAACACTTTACCCACGTATTCCAGAAGAGGGAGATGCCGCAAGAAGTCCCCCAATGTCCTTTTAATGCTAAATACGTTGGAGAAGACCTATTCCAGCTGGATATCGCTCCTACGCTAATCAAAGAAGGATTCGTCAAAAGCATCGGTGAATTGAAGCGACTGCTTGCCCAAGAAGCAGTTGAGCTAGATGGCAACAAAATAAGTACCAGCGTTGTTAATGCCCGCCAAGGCAGCGTCATAAGGATAGGAAAGCGCCGCTTTGTCAGGATATCCATAAGAGAATTAGACAGCATGCAGCAGTCACCCGCTTGTTGACCAACGAAGACTAAAGACTGGAGGTAACAGCTAGATGCAGCTACGTATTCCCGGACCAACGCCCTGTCCCCCGGAGGCACTTGAGGCCATGGGTCGGCAAATGATAGACCATCGCGGGGAAGAATTCGGCAGACTCCTCAATTCAATAACGGCGAAACTAAAACAGGCCTTCCAGACTAAGGCAGACATCTTCGTGCTTACCTCTTCGGGTACCGGCGGCATGGAAGCAGCTATCGTTAATACGTTATCGCCAGGCGATAAGGTCTTATCCCTCGCCAATGGATTCTTTGGTGAGCGCCTTGCCGATATCGCTGAGAGGTACGGTGCTCAAGTAACCCGCCTTAACTTTGAGTGGGGCAAGCCGGTTGACCCCGATGATGCAGAAAGAGCGCTAAAGGCAGATCGTGATATCAAGGCAGTCTTAGTAACTCATAACGAAACATCTACTGGGACGACCAATGATATCAGAAGGATAGGCACGGTAGTAAAGCGATTCGGCAAGCTTCTTATTGTTGATGCTGTCTCAAGCCTGGGCTGCATTAACTTGCCTACCGACGACTGGAACTGCGACATAGTGATCACTGCTTCCCAGAAAGGATGGATGGTGCCTCCCGGGCTAGCCATGGTTAGTGTAAGTGAGGAAGCCTGGCGGGCCTATGCTCGGGCGAAGATGCCACGCTACTACTGGGATTTTGGCAAAGCCAAAGACTATCTCCAGAAAGGACAGACTCCCTGGACGCCCGCTATCTCAATTTTCTATGCTCTTGATGTTACGCTGAGTTTAATGTTAAGCGAGGGCTTAGATAACATATTCGCCAGGCATGCTCGAGTAGCCCAAATAGCGAGAAATGGAGTCAAATCGCTGGAATTCTCGCTTTTCCCTCAAGAGGAATATGCCTCCAATACGGTGACAGCAGTAACAGCCACGGACAGAGTTGATGTCGCTAAACTGATTCAAGTGCTCAGGGAGGACCACAACATAGTCATTGCCGGAGGGCAGGGAAGACTATCCGGAAAGATCTTCCGCATTGGCCATCTTGGCCTGGTACACGAAAACGAAATCAAGGCAGTACTGGAGGCATTAGGCCAAGCTCTCCCCTCCGCTTATCGCCATTCTCAGCGCAGGGAAGAGTCTCGAGGTTGAAATCCAGAACATGAAAATCTTGGTTGCTGACGCAATTGCCGAAGAAGGTATAGAACTACTCAACAGCTACGCTCAGGTCGATATTAAGACAAATTTGGGGCCTGAGCAGCTTAAGACGATAATTGGTGATTACGATGCTTTGATTGTACGCAGTCAGACCAAAGTAGCGGCCGATGTTGTCGAATCGGGGAAGAAGCTCAAGGTGATTGGTCGAGCCGGAGTAGGGATAGACAACATAGATATCGACGCCGCTACCAGAAACGGCATTGTCGTAGTCAACGCGCCTACAGGCAATATCATAGCCGCGGCTGAACACAGCATCGCCCTCATGCTTGCCCTGGCACGCAATGTGCCTCAGGCCAACAACTATCTTAAATCAGGGAAGTGGCAGAGGCAGGAATTTATGGGCACAGAAATCAGAAATAAGACGCTCGGCATCATTGGCCTCGGCAACGTCGGCTCCGAAGTAGCCAAACGCGTCCAAGCTTTGGAAATGCGCGTCATCGCCCACGACCCATTTGTATCCAAAGATTATGCCCACAATCTTAAAGTAGAGATGGTGTCGCTGGACCAACTCCTGAAAGAAGCCGATTTCATCACCCTCCATGTGCCCTTGACTGCGAGCACTAACAGATTCATTGGAAGTAAACAGTTGGCAAAAATGAAGCCTACCGCGCGGATCATCAACTGTGCCCGGGGCGGAGTAATCGACGAGGACGCACTAGTCAAAGCAATCAGGGCTAGAAAAATAGCTGGCGCTGCCTTTGACGTCTTTGACCACGAGCCAGTGACAGATAGTCCACTCTTCCACGAAGACAAGATAATTGTCACCCCTCATCTCG
>CAZLAL010000104.1:0-9305 GCA_964557455.1 uncultured Dehalococcoidales bacterium | reverse complement strand
TTGGAAATGCTGGGAAAGGACGGGATAAAGCTGACCATTGTTGATGATGCAGAGCGGCACTCTTCCTACATAGAAGATGTAGGGCCACTGCCCTCGTATGGTTTCAAACTGGTAAGCAAGCTCAATCTGGACGGGCTGGTGCAGTTCACGGGGAGGCTAACCCGAGAGGAACTGGTAAGACTTTATTCCAGGGCGAAAATAGCCGTCGTTCCCTCTCTCTACGAGGGTTTCGGGCTACCTGCTGCTGAGGCCATGGCCTGCGGCACTCCTGTTATCGCTACTACCGGAGGCGCTCTGCCTGAGGTAGTCGGTGATGCCGGAGTACTGGTGCCTCCAGGTAGAGCCGACACGCTGGCGGCTGCAATCAGACAACTGCTCAATGACGAAGAAGAACAGCGGCGGATGAGCGAGGCGGGTAGGGAAAGAGTGGAAGAGAAATTCAGCTGGGAGCAAGCCGCCCGAAAAACGCTCGAAGTCTACCAAGAGCTACTGTCGAAAAGATAATCACCGCAGAATCTGCCCTCATATAACAGATTCGTCGGGTGGAACTCACACACTAATCATAGATAATTGGATCGGCTGGCAAGCGCACCAAACCAGTCGTGCGCGAGCCATAAGTGAGATAGTGCATCACCACGGTACGGTTGCCAATCGCCCCTTCGACTTGTTAGAATAACGAAACAGATTCAATCAATCACCCCTTCGACTCGACGTCGCATCAAGGAGTCACTATGAGGATAGAAAGTCCCAGATATACTGAACGCTTCGGCTCGGTGAGGATTAATGATGTGCAGCAGGTATTGGAACTGGACTCCGGGAGAGCCAAAGAACTTGCCCCACACGAGAATATTGCCGTACAAAAAATCGAGGAGGATGTTATCAAGGACTTCGAAGAGAAGATGGCTATTGTCATCCCTACTATGGACGAAAAGCTTAAGCTCTTCGAGGGTGTTGTCAGTGGAGTTCCTCATGAGTGCTTGATAATCGTAGTCTCTAATAGTCAAAGAGCGAGAGTCGACCGGTTCAGGATGGAGAGAGACGCACTAAACCAGTTCTGTCACTTTACGCGACGTGAGGCCCTGATTATCCACCAGAAAGATCCCATCCTAGCCAGGGCTCTTAGTGAGGCCGGCTACACCGACATTTTGGGAGAGGATGGACTGATAAGGAATGGCAAGGCTGAAGGGATGGTAGCTGCGATGCTTATTGCTATGGCCGCCAAGAAAGACTTTATCGGCTTCATCGACGCTGACAATTACTTCCCCGGTGCCGTATGGGAGTATGCCAGATGCTATGCTGCCGGCTTCAGCATGGCTAAATCCCCCTACAGCATGGTCAGGGTCTTGTGGCGCTACAAGCCCAAAGTTTCAGCAGGCATGTTTTTTAAGAGATGGGGTCGAGTATCAGAGATAACTAACAGGTGCATGAACTCTTTGATCTCAAACAGAACCGGATTTGAAACTGAGATTATCAAGACCGGCAATGCCGGGGAGCATGCTATGAGTTCGAGACTGGCGGAAATACTAACTTATGCCTCCGGCTACGCTGTCGAACCTCAGGAACTCATGTCCATCTTCGAAGGGTTTGGCGGCGTCTTACCCATGGCACACCCTACTGCTGCCAAACACGGCATTGAGATATTCCAGACCGAGACCAGGAATCCCCACCTCCACGAAGAAAAGGGTGGGCAGCATCTCCTGGCGGAAATGCTATTGCCAGGGCTGGGGTCCATCTATCACTCTCCACTATGCGAAGAGGAAACCAAGCAGCTAATTATGAACGAACTCTTACAGCAGAATGCAATCGGGCAGGAGGAAGAACCACCAAAACCGCGCCCTATTACTCCACTGAAGGCTATTAACCTGAAGAAGTTCACAGAGGTTATGGCAGACCATATGAAATCGTACTCAGCTTTAGAGGAAGAAGAGTGAAGGCGGTAATTCTTGTCGGAGGGGAGGGGACGAGGCTCCGCCCACTGACCTCCGCCATCCCCAAGGCGATTGTGCCTATTCTGAACCGGCCCTTCCTGGAGCACCTGCTAGATTACCTGAAGAGGCACGGGGTCAGCGATGCAATTCTGGCGATGGGTTATCTGCCTGACCCAATACGAGATTGTCTGGGCGATGGCAGCCAGTTGGGAGTGCACCTCACCTATCTGGTGGAAGAGTCACCTTTGGGCACAGCCGGAGCAGTGAAGAATGCCGAGTCGTACCTGGATGGCTCATTCATTGTTTTCAACGGCGATATCGTCACGGACATAGACCTGACCGCTATGGTGAACCGGCACAAAGAGGTTAAACCCAAAGTCAGCATAGCATTAACGCCGGTGGATAACCCTACGATTTACGGAGTGGTGGAGACAGATGCAGCGGGTATGGTACAGCGCTTCGTAGAGAAGCCAAGCTGGGATAAGATCACCACCAACACGATAAATGCCGGCATATACATCCTTGAGCCCGAGGTACTGGCACATGTCCCATCATCAACCCGGTCTATGTTCGAAAATTACCTGTTTCCACGACTTCTTGAGATGGGTGAGCCGCTCCTGGGCTATCCCTCCGACGCGTACTGGATTGATATTGGTACGCCTGAGAAATACCTGAAGGTGAACCACGACCTGCTCTTGAAACGGGGGCCTGGATATGTCCAAATCGGGACTGACAGCCACATCCACCCCAAAGCGCGGATAGAAGGCCCAGTATTACTCGGCGATGGCTGCGTTATTTCTGAAGATGTAACAATAACAGGGCCAGCGGTGCTGGGGCGAGACTGTCAGGTCGGCAACAGCTCGGTTATAGATAAAGCAGTGCTATGGGACGGGGTACGAGTAGGAAAAGCATCAATCCTCAGGAACTGCGTGGCCTGCGCTAACAGCTATATTGAGGACAGATGCCTTATCCCTGAAGGTTGCGTGCTGGGCAATAATGCGAGGGTAGAGTCAGGTTACCAGATGGACAACGCGACCTCTGTTGAGGCCGGTACCCGGCTCAAAGTTCACAACTCCACCGATACTGCCCGGTGACTTAACTAGCGGGCTCATCATCTAGCGGAGTCCCTGAACTCCGATAATAAACCGGCTGGAACAGTGAAATAGAGGAGGGGTGACTGACATAAGCAAAGCCTGCTGGTACCGCGCTGGAGTCTCCGACCGGGGACATCCTGCTACTTTTGGCAGCCGTGTCCTCTGTAAGGGAAAGGAGTAGATATGTCGCCTATATGCGGAGTTGTAAGCGGGAAGGACGAGGATGTAAGCAGACAAATATACTCAATGGTGAATACCCTGTGCGGCAATAGTCGTCCCGACACCTGGCTTGTTTCCGAGGGAGTGTCACACAGGTGGCAAGGGGATACTCAGGCGATAAGACGACAGGCCCTGGGGCAGATCTCGTTTGCTACCAGGGAGCAGGGCATAGCAAGACCCGGCTTCAACAGCAGTGGCAACCTGACCGTGCTTTATGAGGGGAATCTCTATAACAGTGAGAGCCTCAGGTCGGGCCTCGCCTCAAAACAGAAAACGGATAGCGAAAATGCGGCTGAGATAGTAGCTTGCTTGCTGGCAGAAAGATATAAGGGCAACCTGGTTGAGACGCTAAAACAGGTGTCACCTATGCTCGACGGCGAATTCTGTCTGGCAGCCAGTGATGAGAAGCAAGTAGCGCTGATGAGGGACCCTGCCGGTCTCAGGCCAGCCTTCTATGCCGAAGACAACAACCTCTTTGCTTTTGCGTCACGCAAGATGGCTCTCTGGGGGATAGGAATGCGCAATGTCAGACCCCTACGGGCAGGAATGGTCGCCTCATATGGTACAGATGGCTTCAGGCTTGATGAGGCCTACTCATTGAGTAGGCTGGGTCTTAAAGTGGAAATAGATGACCCGATCATGGCTATTGACCGGTACTGCGTCCTGATTCAGGCGGCCGTTGAGAAGCGGTTACACAATCTTAAAAGGGTGGCAGCGCTCGTTTCAGGCGGCGTAGACAGTTGCCTAGTAGCCAAGCTGGTCTCAGATATGTCGGCACCGAGGGGCATCGAGGTAATCACCTATACTGCCGGCGTAGAGGGGTCGATTGATATTTACTATGCCGACCGATTTGCTCGTGAGCTAGGGCTAAACCATAAGGTAAGAAGGCTGAGCGAGGATGAGATTGAGGCATATATAACCCGAGTGGCTGAGGCTGTTGAGGAGAGGGACCTGGTACAAATTGAAGCCGGTATTGGGGTCTATGCTGCAGTGGAGATGGCAAGCAGAGATGGCTTCAAAGTCATCTTCTCGGGTCAGGGGCCAGACGAGCTATGGGGAGGCTATAGCTGGTATCCTCAAGTTATCGCCAGGGACGGCTATGAAGGCCTGGTACAGAATATGTTGGGTGATTTAGGGAGAGCCGACGTGGAGACCTTTGATAGGGAGAACCGCATTGCTATGGCGCACGGGGTAGAACAGGTGTTCCCCTATGCTGACATCGAAATGGTTAGACTGGCAATGACCGTATCACCCCAGCTTAAGATTAGCTCCGCTGAAGATAGAGTCGGCAAGCACCCTCATCGAGAGGCAGCCAAAAAGCTCGGCCTGCCTGCACCATATGCTGACCGCAGCAAAGATGCAGCCCAGCATGGTACAGGAATTCACGGTACCCTTGACGCGATAGCACGCAAAAACGGCTTTACCCCTGAGCTCGTGGAGCGTGTCGGTTACAACAGCCTGCAGGTAAGTCAGGAGAGTCTAGCCAGCTCCACCCGTTACGGCTACCTGTATGCAGAAGAAGCGCTCTGGCAGACGCCTCAACATGTCCAGTTTTTCTTTGATTCAGTAGCATACCGAAGCAAGCTGCTCAATGAAGCGGAGAGGTCAATCATAGAGCAATTTCTAGAGAAGGCAGGTATTTGATTAAAGCAACGAATGCGGCCGAGCCGGGATTAGCTCCCAGGAAAGGTTAAGACCGATGAAGCCAAAGCCAGTCATTTTCACCGACCTGGACGGCACTTTGCTGGACCTGGAAACTTACTCTTACGACAGAGCTTTGACAGCTATAGAACATGTGCGAAACCAGGAGATACCTGTTGTCTTTTGCTCGGCCAAGACCAGAGCTGAGCAAGAGGTATACCGAGAAGAGTTGCAGATAAATGATCCCTTCATCGTGGAAAATGGAGGAGCAATCTTCATTACTCAAGGCTATTTCCCATTTGATTTTGCGCATGACAAAGTTGAGGATGGTTACCAGGTAATTGAACTCGGTATCCCCTATCAGCGGATAAGGGAGCTTCTGGCCCAAATAAGAGACGACACCGGAGTCAAATTCAAAGGTTTTGGTGATATGAGCGTGCCAGAAGTGGCGTCGGTGACAGGCCTGGCTTTCGAGGCTGCACAGCGGGCCAAAGCCAGGGAGTATGACGAGACCCTCAGCCTTGATGGAACACCAGACGAGATTGACAGAGTACTGAATGCCATAAAGAAGACAGGCCTCAACTATACGTCTGGCGGCCGCTATTATGACGTAACAGGACCCAATGACAAGGGTAAGGCCACACAAATTCTAACGGACTTATTCCGTGGTAAGCTAGGGCAGATACAGACGGTAGCCATAGGTGATAGCCCCAACGACTTACCTATGCTCTCAGTAGTGGATATCCCTGTTTTGGTCCAAAAGCCGGGAAGGACTTGGGAAGATGTAGATATACCTCATCTTAATAGGGTGGAGGGGATTGGCCCTGAGGGTTGGGCGAGAGCTGCTGAGAAAATAATCGAACAGAGAATGGCTTAGCCACAGAGGGCAGCATTGAAAGCCGGAGTAGCTCAAATTAGCCTTTGCAACGAAACGGCGGCAAATACCGAGAAAATACTGTCATACCTCCAGTCAGCAGCAAGCCTAGAACTGGACTTCCTGTGCTTCCCGGAATGCTCGCTTACTGGCTACAAGCGTGACTTTCACGACATCGTTTGGGACGAAGTAGATCAAGCGCTAGATAAACTGCAGGAAGCAGTCGCCATTGAAGGCACAACCATCGCTGTGGGGACCCCTCATGTGGAGGCAGGCAAAACTTACAATGCGGCCATTGTTATATCGGCAAAGCGCAGGCTCACCTACTTCAAAAACAATCTGACCGATTTTGAGAAGCAATACTTTGCTGAAGGGAGGGAGGCGCTGTCCTTTGAAGTGGCAGGTGTCAAATGCGGTCTTCTTATCTGCCGGGACCAGAACTACCCGCAGCTTGCAGAGAAATACGCAAGAGCGGGCGCTAAGGCCGTCTTTTTCCTTGCGGCTCATTATTATCCTCCTGCGGAGGCACGTCGTAAAGTGGATAAGAACCGCGCCTTGCCAATCGCCAGAGCAGTAGAAAATCACCTCTTTGTCGCCAAGGCTAACGCAGTCGGCTTCCAGGGGGACTATGTAAGTCTGGGGCACAGCATGATTGTTGACCCTGAAGGCTCAATAGCGTGCGAGGCGGACGAAAATGAAGAAAGGCTGCTTTATTGTGACCTCTAAAATTGGAGCTTCATACTTACTATCTCAAAGGGTTTCACCTCAAACCGTATCTCCCTACCACGGTATTCAATTTCCTTTTCTCCTTGCTCCAGTAGATTGACCATCCTGGCGGAAACCAGCTCTTTGAAGAAAGTCAGCACCCCTGAACTTTTCTCTCCCTTAGTTTCAAAGAGCCTGAGCACTACCTCATTGCTGTCTTCCGCCTTCTTCAGAGCAACCAGGACAAGATTTTCCGGTTTTAGTTCAACAAAAGACAGATTGCCGGGAAGAGTCCTGACCCTTTTTCGAGTTCCCGCCGGCAATTGGAAGCCAATCATGTCATTGTTGAATTCGTTAGCTGGTATAAACGGATTTGCCCTTTTCCAGCTCCCCTGGTGAGGGAACAGCGAATATTCGAAGTGGTAAGTCTTAAACTCCTGAGCATCGGGCGTGGGAATGGCGGGTCCGGTTTCTCCATCAGAGGAGAGCATCAAGACGCTCCGCAACAAGGTCAAATAAAGCTCCTTGTCCCTGACCTCGTGGGCAGGCAGGCCTTTGTTAATTAGCGTTACCCCCTTCTCGTCGTCGGAGTAGTCAATCCAGTTCAGAGCCGGATAGATGCCACACGGTTCCTCCACCCATTGTTCCCGCGGGTGGAAATGGTACTGATCTACAGGACGGCTGACTACCCCGAATTGGGTCTCAGATTGATATTCGGGCGAATCAATATCGGTGGTAAATTTCACCCTGATGCGCACCTGAGGATGACGGTTGTCAACTCTGGTTAGAAAGTCAATCCGAGGAATACTCTCATAAATTATTATCTTCTTCGCCACCGAAAGGAATTTGTGGCGCCATAAGCGGGACCCAAATTTTTCCACCAGCCGATAAGGCCATCTAAGGGAAAAATAATCACTCTCAATATTGATTATCCTCCTGAGAGGGGTTTTCTCGATCTTGAAGCTCTTCATCCTGAATTTACCGTATTTAATTCCCTGGTCTCTTTCCGTCTTAAAAGCCTCTTCCAAGTGATGGCGATGATAATAGAGGTCTCCTATTTCCTCTTCCAGAACCAGCTCATTGCCTTTGACTACAAATTTACCATCCTGTGAGACTTCAATTAGCCCATTGGATGGGTCAACGTTCACATCAAAGAATTGATTCTGAATCCTGTCTCCTTTAACCTTAATCTTGGGGCTCTTCAAGCCGCGTGGATTTCTGCTCATAATCTTATAGGTCCGATATCCTAGGGCAGGAACCGTAGCCACGAAGCCGATTTTGGCACTCTGGTAAGAGTCATCTGGATACCGCGTACTTTCCAAAACCTCTACCTCCACCTCCTGCTGATCACTCTTTAGTCCTTCAATCCTCTTAAACTTGCCCCTCTCCAGCCACAATTCTACTTCGACCCAATTACTTACCTCCCAGGACAGAGGATTAAACACTATAATATCTTCCCGATCATGCAAATTCTGGGAAATGAACGACAGCAAATCCGAAAGCGTTTGTGGGAGATGATCTTTGAGATAGGTAAAATTGTCCCTGGCTTCTTCATAGCACTCATCTATGCCAGTGCCAGGCACCACATCGTGAAACGCCCCCCAGAGTATCTTCTTCCAGGCATCCCTGAATTCATCCACCGGATAGGGAATTCCCAGTAGCCAGGCGATGCTAGCCCACTTTTCGCAGGCAAGCAGCATATTCTCATATTCCCTGAGATTCTGCTTTATCCACATTCGGCTGGAACAAACGTTGGGAAACACCTCGGAATATCTACCGCTGTAAAGCTCGCCGTTTCTGACCTCCAGATTCTTGGCTTCCTTTTCTACCGCCTTAAAGAAGTCTCGGGACGTGGCAATATACATTCTTGAATCCTCATGCGTCCTGTTCCACTTTTTCACCATTCTGCTTGTTTCAGGTTGCGGCAGAGTCACCCCGCTTCCGGACGGCATCAAAATATGCCGAGTGGTAGCAGCTGCCTGAAGTGTAGTGAAGCTTTCCTCCAAAGCGGTAAGGTCCAGACCAGCTCGATAGCCGAGAGGCATCCAGTGAGACAGGATTTTGGTGCCGTCCAACCCCTGCCACCAGAATTCAGATGGTTTGACTCTATCTACGCCTCGCCGAAAGGCAAAGTATTTATAGCCTGATTTCACCAGAATCTGCGGGAACTGAGCGTTGTAGCCGAAACTATCCGCAGCCCACATCACGGGGACATCTACACCGAATTTTTCATTCACGTACCTTTTCCCGAACAGTATCTCTCTAACAAGGGTCTCTCCATTAGGAATCATGGTATCAGCCATCAAGTATTCGCCATCGGCAATTTCAATCTTGCCCGCCTGAATCAACTTAGTTATCTTCTCAAAAAGCAGGGGATTTCTTCTCTCAATTTCCTCGATCAAGGCAGTCTGCTCGATCAAGAATTTGTAATCTGACTTCTGGATCAACTCTATCGCCTTCCTGAGAATTAGCTCAATGTTGATATAGAAATAGTCCTCTTTGGTAAACACCCAAACGGCATCATAATGAGTATGGGGCACAAGATAGATTGCATACATCATGACTAATAGCCTCCGTTGCTTTTTCAAGCCACATATATACTGGTAGTGTACATCATCTGCCGCGCATCTACCTCTATGCAGCATCCCCGCCGCGGCAAATTATACAACGAATACAATCTGCCAGGCGACCTTATCTACTTGAGATACCAATTCCGTCTATGCGAAGCCATCACGATGAGCGAACTCAAGCCATGCAAACCCAGCAAAGGTGCTATAATTGTGCCTCCCTAAAGAACCATTCGAGCAAAAGATATGAGAATTTGCCTCCTCACCTACAGGGGTA
>CAZLAL010000103.1:0-4834 GCA_964557455.1 uncultured Dehalococcoidales bacterium | reverse complement strand
GACTTCGTCCACGAGCTTCTGCCTCAATTCTTGGGCTGTGAAGTTGCCGCTATAACCCATGGAGCCCGAGAAGGTAAATTCATGGTCATGCATTCTCTGGCCAAGCCGGGGGATTCAATTCTGGTTGATGGTAACCGGCACTATACAACGGTAGTCGCTGCCGAAAGGGTAGGGCTAAACGTAATCGAGGTGCCTAACTCCGGATATCCGGAGTACACAATTGACGTTAACGGATACGCACCACTCATAAAAGAGCATAGCCCTAAGCTTATTCTGTTGACTTATCCCGATGGTAGTTACGGAAATCTTTCTGATGCCAGGAGGTTAGGTGAAATCGCCCAGGAATACGATATCCCTTACATACTCAACGGGGCATACTCTGTGGGCAGAATGCCCGTAAGCATGGAGGAGATAGGGGCCGACTTCATCATCGGCAGCGGGCACAAGAGCATGGCTTCTGCCGGGCCGGTTGGCGTATTGGGGATGAAGCAGAAGTGGGCAGAGGCGGTATTGCGAAAATCCGGTAAATATAGCAATAAGAATGTGGAACTCCTTGGCTGTAGCGTAAGGGGAGTCCCCTTGATTACACTCATGGCTTCTTTCCCCCACGTGAAAGAAAGGGTCCAGCATTGGGATGAGCAGGTATCTAAAGCGCAGTGGTTCTCCGGCGAGCTTGAGAAATTAGGATTTAAACAGCTGGGCGAAAAACCACACAGGCATGACCTGCTGCACTTTGAGAGCCCCAAATTGTACGAAATCTCCCGGCGGGTTCGAGAAAGGGGATTCTTCCTCTACAAGGAATTGAAGGAAAGGGGCATCTGGGGACTACAGCCGGGCTTAACAAAGGCTTTTGAACTCTCGACCTTCGCTGCCGACAGGCAGCAGCTGGGCTTTGTCATAGATTCGTTTAAGGCTATCCTGGACAAATATAGCTAGCGGACCCAAGGAGAAAGCTCAGGATGCCTCTGAGCATGCTCCTTTCTCGACTTCTGAAAAGATGCTTGAAATAGGGCAGACGTAATATTGTCGGTGGTCATGATTATGGCGTCCTCACCATCGCTCGAATAATACTTGGCACGCCTCCCAACAGTCTGGAAACCGTACTTTCTGTAAAGCTCCTGAGCTATGATATTAGACGCGCGCACCTCTAGTGTAACCAGGTTGGCATTCAACCTCTGAGCAAGTTCGATGCTTGCAATGAGCAAACCTTCACCCAGGCCTAGTCGCCGATACTCATCTCTTACGCCAATGGCGATTATATGTGCCTCCTTCATCATCATCCAGAAGCCAGAAAAGCCAACTATCTCTTCCGCCGCGCTAACAGGGAATCTGTGACTGAACAAGCGTTTGAACCAGGCCGGTTTTGGCGTATGTTGTCCTTCGGACGCCGATACAGGACCGATCTCACAGACCACGAGATAGCGGATGGACGGATTATCAAGATCCTGCTTATATGCCGCTTGAGAGCGAAACACCCACTCGCCCGGGAAAGCCTCTCGGTCAATCTGGGCTACCTGAGGTATATCCTCGTACCCCATACGTCGGATGACGAAACACGTATCTGGCATCGACTGAGATTTTAGCACAGTGCCGATTCCTTTAGCCCTGAGCCTCTCTTTCGTCAGGTGAATAGTTAAGAATGCTCCCTGTTCCTCAGTGCAGGAGCCCTGCCTTCGTTTCATCCACGAGCAAGGTGACATAAGGAGGCGCAGTCAGAGCTATGAGAAGACGGTTTTTGTGCCCGTAGAGCAATGCTGTTGGGTCCGTGCAGATGTTACGCAGCAGGCAAGTACGCTATTTATCCTGAGATATGCCCTGGATCTCCATCGACCCGCCTTGCTGCCCATATGCCGACTGCCACTGAAACCAGTACCAGCAAGCCTGCTACAACCGCCTTGTCGGCCGCGGAAGTGTTGACGGCTATGGTGCTCATGTACACAGCAGGTACTAGCCCAGCCCTCACTATTGGCTTCAGGCTGGGATGCTCGGTTATGATTTCGGCTATTGGCGGGCTGACTTTGTAGTAGAAGCCTACCAAAGCTTGTCCAACACAGTTGGTCAACAGGTACTCGTCTCTGAACTCACGGAGAATTTGTATTTCCTCAGCCATTGGGGTGCCGTAGGCTGCGGTGGCAACAAAACATGGCCCGCCTTCATCCTCTGCCCCCTGTACAAATGCATAAAGCCGCTTATTATCAGAACCGACATAAATAGTGCCATCACCCGCTATCGCAAGAGACGATATGACCTGATCTCCTATGGCAGACTTCCACTGCTCAATGCCACTCGCGTTTATCGCATAAATCCTGCCGTCACTGGATCCGACATAGATCATGCCGTCCGCCCCTATGGCCGGTGAAGACTCCACAGCCCCACCCGTAACGAAGCTCCACTTCAGGGTGCCGTTTGGGTTTATCGCATAGATCTTGCCATCATGGGACCCGACATAGACCGTGCCGTCACTCGCTATTGCCGGCGAAGACTCTACAGCCCCAGTCGCGGGGTATCTCCACATCAGACCTCCGCTGGCGTTTATGGCGTAAAGCCTGTTGTCATTAGCGCCGACGTAGATGGTGCCATCTGCACCTATAGCCGGCGTAGACTCGATATCGTCATCTGCCGCAAAGCTCCACTTCAAGCCCCCATCGAAGTCCAAGGCATAAAGGTTGCCGTCATTAGAGCCGAAATAGATGGTCCCATCACTCCCTATCGCGGCGGAAGACTGAACCGGCCCACCTGTAGAGAAGCTCCACTTCAAGCTCCCATCGGGGTCCACGGCATAAAGGTTGCCGTCATTAGAGCCGAAATAAATGGTCCCATCACTCCCTATCGCGGCGGAAGACTGAACCGGCCCACCTGTAGAGAAGCTCCACTTCAAGCTCCCGTCCGGGTTTATGCCATAAACACTATTGTCATTGGAGCCCACACAGATAATGCCATGACTCTCTATAGCAGGCGAAGACAATACCGACCCATCTGTAGGGAAGCTCCACTTCAAGCTCCCGTCCGGGTTTATGGCATAAACACTATTGTCATTGGAGCCCACATAGATGGTGCCATCTGCGCCTATAGCCGGGGACGACTCGATAGGTCCGCCTGTGGTGTAACGCCACTTCAGTCGCACTATGGAAGGACCACTATAAGCGCTTCTGCTTGTCTTTCGCAGACTCTGCTGGAACTCGGGCCAGAAGAGCCTTTCGGCAAAGGAATAGAGACTATGATCATCAGAGCCCACATAGATGGTACCATCTATGTCTATAGCGGGGGACGACTCGATAGGCCCACTCGTGGTGTAGCTCCACTTCAGGGTACCATCGGGGTTGATGGCATAGAGCTTATTATCATTAGAACCTACGTAAACGGTGCCATCTCCTCCTATGGCCGGGGATGAACTGACTGCAGCGGCTGCGCTGAAGCTCCACTCCAGGGTGCCGTTGGAAGCTAGAGCGTAGAGCTTACCATCGTCAGAGCCTACATAGACGGTGCCATCTTCCCCTATGGCCGGGGATGAACTGACTGCAGCGGCTGTGCTGAAGCTCCACTCCAGGGTGCCGTTGGAATCTAGAGCGTACAGCTTACCATCGTCAGAGCCTACATAGACGGTGCCATATCGTCCTATGGCCGGGGATGATTTGATAGGCCCACCCGTGGCATAGCTCCACTTCGTGGGGATGGGATTTCCAGGGTCTATAGCATAGAGCTTATTATCGTTAGAGCCCACATAGATGGTGCCATCACTCGCTATCGCTGGCGAAGAGCCAACAGGACCACCCGTCGTGAACGCCCAAGAAGTAATACCGCTCGGCTCTATTGCATAGATATCACCAGATTCACAGCCAACATAGATGGTGCCGTCTACCCCTATGGCCGCCGAAGACTCAACCGCACCAGCAGTGGGGTATTTCCACTTCTGTGTGCCATCGGGATTAATGGCATAGACATAACCTCCGTTGGAGCCCACATAGACAGTGCCATCTCGGTCTATGGTCGGGGATGACTCAACAGCGCCATCGATGGAGTATTTCCACTTTAGTGTGCCGTCGCCATCTATGGCGTATAGCCTATTATCACAAGAGCCAACATATATTGTACCGTCAGCCCCTACAGCGGGTGAGGAGACGATTCGACCAAGAGTACTGAAGCTCCATTCCAGCAGCGGTATCTCAGGACCACTGTAAGGGCTTCTGCCGTTGTGCTGCAGGTTTCGGCCGAACTTTGGCCAAGGAGCGTCACTCGCAAGCTGAGCCTGGACGATATCCGCTGGCAGAAGCGTCACAACAAGAGACAGCACCAAGCAGAGGATAACACTCAAAGCTATCCACAATCTTGTCCTCTTCATAGAAGCACCTCGTACATAATACTATGCATTTCTATTCTCCGTTGAAATTATTCAGCTATGCTATACCATACTATTAAGATACTATGACGCAGGTCCTTGAAAGCGTCAATTACCCATCAGTAATAGGAATTTAGTACCGTACTTGCATCCCCTTTCCCCTGTGTTCTAAATGCTAGCCACTAAATACTAAACGAATCCTCACTCTGAGATTACAGAACCTCTGGGCTGTTCAAGTTCTGACTACCTGATATTGTTCGCGCTTTGGCATTTCGTGCTTGGACTTTGTCCTCTTGTGGAGATGAGGACTATATCTACATCTTGGCAATTAAGACTTGCGCCGCCGTCCCACTGGCTTTCTACGATATTGCCTCGACTCGCGCGTAGATTGTTGCGCTGGTTAGAAAGGCTTGTTAAAATACCACAATAGCTAGTAGTCGAGTTGTAATATGATAGATTCTCCTGTTCTGGTACTCAATCAGAGCTATGAGCCCCTTA
>CAZLAL010000102.1:0-2676 GCA_964557455.1 uncultured Dehalococcoidales bacterium | reverse complement strand
GTGTTCGTCGCAGGTTCTCCAGAGGAAGCTATCGCGGTTATTCGATATGAGTTAAGAACAGGAAAAATGCAGGTTTTACGCCGTTCGATTCAGATGGATGCTGACCGCGGTTATCTCTCAATCCCCCGGCCAATCGAGTTCCCTACTGGAGACGGGCTGACAGCACATGCGCTTTTCTATCCGCCAGTAAACCATGATTTCCGCGGCCCCCCGGGTGAGCCGCCCCCTCTCATAGTCGTGAGCCACGGCGGGCCTACCGGCTCAACTTCAAGCGCGCTCAATCTGGAAAAGCAGTATTGGACGAGCCGCGGTTTTGCCGTCGCGGACGTAAACTACGGAGGCAGTACCGGTTATGGGAGAGCGTACCGAAAGAGACTGGACGACAGGTGGGGGATTGTCGACGTGGATGACTGTGTGAATTGCGGCCGCTATCTGGTCGAGAAGGGCGAAGCTGACCCCAGGCGGACGGTCATCCGTGGCGGGAGCGCTGGCGGATATACTACACTCGCGGCTCTGACATTTCGCGATTTCTTCAAGGCTGGGGCAAGCTACTACGGTGTCAGCGACCTGGAAGGGCTGGCCAAGGACACGCACAAGTTCGAATCGCGCTATCTGGATAGAATTGTCGGTCCGTATCCCGAAAAGCGTGATATCTATGAGAAACGTTCGCCCATCAACTCTGTGGAGAGGTTATCTTGCCCGGTGATTTTCTTCCAGGGTGACGAAGACAAAGTTGTGCCACCCGACCAGGCTGAGAGGATGGTTAACGCGCTACGGCAGAAAGGGGTGCCGGTTGCGTATATTCTGTTCCAGGGCGAACAGCACGGTTTCCGTAAGGCGGAGAATAAGAAGCGTGCCCTGGATGCCGAATTGTATTTCTACTCTAGAATCTTCGGCTTTGACCTGGCCGACCCCGTTGAGCCAGTTTTGATTGAAAACCTGAAGTAATCTCACGCTGTTCTCAGTCTTATATCAACAGGTTTGTTGCGCTTGGTTTGAAATGTTTGCAGAAGTATATGGCCTAACTGCGATGCTCTGCTTACCTGCCACGCCTTTACAGGAGGGAGGTCACTTTGTTACCTTTACAGGCAGGCTGATATTAACTGCAGTAGAGTCCTGACATTGAGAGAGCGAACTGAAGTGATTAAAGCTGTCTTTTTTGACCTCTACCATACGCTGGTGCGCTACGAGCCTCCTCAGGAGGAACTCGAGGCGAACGCACTCAAAGATTTCGGTATCAACGCTGACCCCGGGCGGTTCAACAGGCCTATGGCGATGGCGAATGAGTTCCTCTATAAAGAGATTGCGCGCCGTCCCTTGAGCCAACGTTCGCACGATGAGACAATGGCTTTATATGCGCAATACCAGAGAATAGTGCTCACAGAGGCGGGCATAGCAGCTGATGACAAGCTTGTCAGTGGCATGCTGGGAAAGATGCAGCAGCTCAAAATAGAGCTGGTTCTCTTTGATGATGTAGCACCGGTCCTGACTGAGCTCAAGAGCCGCGGATTGATCTTAGGCTTGATCTCTAACGTGGAGCGTGACCTCACTGCCACTATCGATAAATTAGGCCTCCCATCGTGGCTTGATATTATGGTCACTTCTCTGGACGCTGGCTTTAGCAAGCCTCAGCCGGAAATATTCGCAGCGGCGATGAGGAAGGCAGCAGTCCAGCCTTCAGACGCAATATACGTCGGTGACCAGTATGAGGTTGACTGTCTCGGCGCTGGCCAGGCTGGCATGAAGGCGATTCTCCTTGACCGGGGCGGCTATTTTGAAAAGATAACCGACTGTCCACGGATACGGAGCCTTGCCGAGTTAACAGACTACCTGTGATGGCGGACTGGTGTGTCCTTTCCACTTTGACTATTCATTGATCTGCCCGACAACGGAACCGGGCATGTCAGTCAACCAAAGACAGGGCAGCTTGTTATGCTAGTCTACACCCACGATCATCAATGGTCCGTACTTGAGTTCCCATTGTTTAGCTCGGGCAATAAAGGCCGCTTTGGCTAAGCAATAGTACTGTCTCTTCTTACATCATTGCGTGAAAGGTCAGCATTGGGAACAGCTGCCGACACTTACTTGAGAAGAAGGGGCCGGCTATGGCCATGCTGCAATTGCTCGTCTGATGCTGATGACCATGTAAGGCCGATGCTAATTCTCGAAGGCGGGTTCACAGTCCACATTATGATGGAACGATAATCCTTCTCATCGTCTCGACGAAGAGGAATGTTACCCCTGGCTGCCGTACCGGCTATAGTTGTCTGTGCCCCCACTTAACGCATATATGATACGTATGATAGACTGATGAGTTGGCATCGCACGCATGTAGAGAAGAATATGTCAGCGAACTGGAAATCATCACCAACGATTGCGCTGGTTGCCCTTGTCGCGGTAACGGCAGTCTGGGGCTCTACTTTTCTTGTTGTACAAGATGCCATAGCGCGCATGCCAGTCATGGACTTTCTAGCTTGGCGTTTTTTAGTGGCCAGTGTTGTCATGATTGTCTTGCGTCCTACCTGTCTCCGTAACTTGACTCGTCGCGAATTACTGCGCGGCGTTGGATTAGGCATGGTGCTCGGGCTCGGTTATATCGCTCAAACATACGGCTTGCGCTATACATCCGCAGCTATTTCGGGCTTTATTACCGGCATGTTTGTCGTTCTTACCCCG
>CAZLAL010000101.1:0-2600 GCA_964557455.1 uncultured Dehalococcoidales bacterium | reverse complement strand
GTTAGAAAGGCTTGTTAAAATACCACAATAGCTAGTAGTCGAGTTGTAATATGATAGATTCTCCTGTTCTGGTACTCAATCAGAGCTATGAGCCCCTTAACTTGTGCCGCACTCGTCGTGCTATAGTGCTGCTGTTTCGCGGCAAAGCCGAAGTGCTGGAAAATAACAGCGGGGAGCTACACTCTGCTAACTGCGTATTTCAAATGCCTTCAGTAATCCGACTTGTTTATATGGTCACTCGCCCCCGCCATCAAAGAAAACTAAGCCGAGCAGAGGTGTTTAGCCGTGACCAATATACCTGCCAGTATTGCGGCCGTCAGGCCAAGGAGCTTACCTTAGACCACGTTGTTCCGCGGCGACGGGGCGGAAAGCATTCCTGGGACAATGTAGTCAGCGCCTGCATTCCCTGCAACAGGCGCAAAGGCGGCCGTACCCCGGAAGAGGCCGGAATGAAATTGCTGCATCAGCCCCGTGCCCCCCGCAATGATGGCTTCTATGTTCCCTATAGCCTTGTCAGTAATCATGATGAATGGCACAAATACCTCCCCTCTTTGAACTGACTTGAACTCCAGTCCGCTTCAGGTTTGGTCTGCTTCCTGAGAGGGTCCCACACTTTCTGCCGGAGCGACTAACTCACTCACAGCGATCTGCTTCGTCTCCCCATCATCTAACTCCACCGTTACTGTTTCTTTCAGAACGTTGGCGCTGATTACCGTGCCCTTGCCCCAGTGTGTTGATACTCGCTGCTTCGGCTGTGGCATCTCTTTCTTCATAGCTGCATACTGCTTGCTTTCATATGCCAGGCAGCAGAGCAGTCTTCCACAGATGCCAGATATCTTCATAGGATTCAAGGCCAGGCCTTGTTCCTTAGCCATTTTGATGGACACTGAGCTAAAGCTGGTCAGAAAATTCTGGCAACATAAAGGGCGGCCGCACTTGCCAATGCCGCCCAAGAGCTTCGCCTCATCTCTTGCCCCCACCTGCCTTAACTCCACACGCCTTTCCAGGGCCTGACTCAATTTGCGAACGAGGTCCCGGAAGTCCACTCTATCTTCAGCGCTGAAGAACACGGTCAACTGTTCACTCCGGGGATCATAGCGAGCCGCTAGCGGCTTCATCTTTAACCCGAGTTGGTCTGCCATCTCACGGCACTTATCTAAGGCCTCCTTTTGGACGCTACGCCGCGCTTCTTCCAGGTCCTCCACATTAGCCTGGCGTACTACCTTCATTAGGTCTTCACCGGATTGAGACGGCGTTCCCAAACCGACCACTTTTCCTACCTCCTGACCCTGACCGGTATCAACCACTACGTAGTCGCCTATTTGCGGCGATATCTCCCCAGCGTCACAGCGGACTAACTTTCCTCTAGGGCGGAATTTCACTCCAATTATGTTCGCCATCGCTACATATTATATCCCAAACCTGATAGTCACACAGTGACTGGGGATTTCATACTCCCTTTTCTTCCGGGTAAACTGAGCATCAGCCATTCCCATGCCAAACGAGGGTTCGCATTCTTCAAGATTAGCTCCTGCAGCCGCCAGAGATTGGCCAGAACCTCTTTGATCTCGCTAAGACTCAGTCTCCGCGCCTGTTCTTCGAGACTTTTCTCATAATCCAGGTTGATAATGCCTTCTCTGCACCCACCTTTAAGGAGCAGCAGATCATGCCACCAGTCGAGCCAAAGCTCCATTATCTCTGCCCCGACCTTCCGATTCTGGCTAAACTCGCTGGCTAGCCCCTGAGCGTGGGCAAATCTCTGCTCTACACTGGCACTCAACAGAGACACCATCCCGTCTACTCTCTGGGAGCGCTGCTCTAGCATATCGCCGTTTGCCAGAGTCGATAACGCCCAGCCCAGACGACCATGGCACAATTGAGTCAGAAGCTTCGCTTTATCGGCATCGACGTTGTAGGACTTAACAAGAGCTTCTTGTATTCGTTCTGACGGCACGGGTTTCAATTCGAGCCGCTGACAACGCGAAATAGTGGTCGGCAACAGGCGCCTCTCCTCAGCAGCTAACAAGATCCAGACAACTCTCGGCGGTGGCTCCTCTAATGTCTTGAGCAAAGAATTAGCTGCCTCAGTGGATAGATATTCCGCGTCGTCGATGATAAACACTTTGCACTTACCTTCATATGGCGGCAGGCTGGCTAACCTCTGCAGTCCCCGAATATCATCAATGCCTATCTCCGTTTTGGAATCCAAGCCAATAGCTGTGACGTCAGCATGTTTCCCCTCCAGGATTCGCTGACAGGAATTACATTGGCCGCAAGGCGGCTCGGGGCCATCACAATTCAGGGCTTGGGCCAGATTGATGGCCAGAGTCCCTTTACCCACATGCCGAGGCCCTACCAGAAGATAGGCATGGGCTACTGCATCAGTCTTAAGACTGTAATTCAATAGAGATACGATTTTATCCTGTCCTATGACCTGCCACATCTTAAATAAGGTCCAGACTCATCATATCCTGATAAGTCTCCCTGCGACGGATGAGGCGTGCTCGCCCTTCCTTCACCATAACTATAGCCGGCCTGGGCATGGCATTATAATTGCTCGACATGGGGATGGAATAGGCACCGCAAACTGGAATAGCTAT
>CAZLAL010000100.1:0-17876 GCA_964557455.1 uncultured Dehalococcoidales bacterium | reverse complement strand
TTTATTCCTGGTCCAGTGGGAGGCGCTGTTAAGCAAATATGGCAGGAAAGCACAGTACTGGGGGAATGTGATTTGATATTTGTAACTGTAGGTGGAATGCGGCCTTTCGAGAGGCTAGTTAAGGAGATGGACCTTATAGCCGGGAAGACAGACGAGGAAGTAGTCATGCAGGTGGGCTCCACAGGTTACGAGCCAATCAACTGTCATTACGTTAGATTCATGCCCGAAAATGAGATAGAGAAGTTGTATGCCAGGGCAAGAGTGGTAGTGTGTCATGCCGGTATCGGGTCCATATTAACGGCGCTTAAACACAGCAAAGCGCTGATTCTGGTGCCGAGGATGAAGAAATATGGAGAACACATCGATGACCACCAGCTGGAGATCGCCAGAGAAATGGAAAGGCGAGGGACGACGGTTGTCTACGACATAAGCGAGCTGCAATCTGCGCTGGAAGAGGCGAGCGCAAGCCCCGTGCAATTCACAAGCGACACAAGTCTGGTGCCGCGGCTCAAGGACTACCTGAATCAACTCCGTGTACAGAAGCGCGGTGTGGGGAGGCGGGCCGACTATGGATAAGAGAAGCTCTAGTATTGGTGTGGTGACGTGGCCCATTCTCAAGGCGGGCGTCGTGCCGTTGCAGCAACTGATAGAGATATTGTATCCGCTGTCGAGCGAGTTATACGTTATCACGGGCGGGGCTGCACGCGAGATGGCTATGAAGGCCAAGCCCGGAGCGCGTATGTACCTCGTCGAACAGAGGTCAACATCAAACAGATTTGTGAGAATAGTCAAAAACGTCTTCACGCAGTTGAAGATCTCCTGGCGGCTGTGTAGGATAGCGAGGCACGTTGACGTCTGGTTATTCTTCTTCGGGGCGCCCGTGTTATTGCTGCCGATGCTGACTGCCAGACTATTTGGCAAAGAGGTTGTGTTGATTCTAACAGGGTCTGCCCGGGATGAAATTGGTCCGCAAATGGGAGGATTCATAGCTAAAGTGGTAGGGCTTATAGCAAGAATCAATTACTCCCTTTCGAAAAGAATAGTTGTGTACTCAGAAAGCCTCATCAACGGATGGGGCTTAGGGAGCTATCAACACAAAGTCTCCACAGCCCGCAGGCATTTCGTGGACTTCGAAAGATTCAAAGTAACAAGGCCGCTAGACCAAAGAGCTAATCTGGTTGGCTATGTCGGGCGCTTCAGCCAGGAGAAAGGCATTCTCAACTTCATGGAGGCGATCCCGAAGGTAATGCAAACTGGAGAACAGGCGGCATTTCTGATAGGAGGCGATGGGCAACTGCGAAAGCAAGTTGAAGGGTGTGCCGATAAGTCAAATGGCAAGGTCAAATATGCTGGCTGGATCCCCCACGAGGAGCTTCCGTGTTATCTGAACGAATTCAAGTTGCTGGTTATACCCTCCCTTACGGAGGCAGGGCCAGCCATTGCCTTCGAAGCCATGGCGTGTGGGACACCGGTCCTGGCAACGCCGGTGGGAATGATCCCCGATATGGTGCAGGACGGTCAGACGGGCTTTATCATGGAAAACAATTCTCCCCGGTGCATCGCAGAGCATATTGTCAGGGCTTTGAACCACCCCGACCTCACGCAAATCGCATGTAATGCCCGCGGCCTGGTGGAGCAGGAATTCACCTACGAACGGGCGGTGGAGAGATACAAGGAGATATTGAATAGCCTTAACCCTGGCAGAGGCGAACAATAACCAAACGGCGTCAAGGAACACCTTGACGCCTCTGGGTCTAAGCTGGGACCCGTCATGCGCGAGGAGACTGCGCCTTCACCTTGGATGCCGCCATGTATTGCGCCATAACTCCATTCGGTTCCCCCACACCAGCCATAACCCCTTTGTCAAGCCAGATTACTTTAGTGGCGAATTTCTTGATTGTATTCATGTCGTGGCTCACCAGCAGCACGGTCTTCTCACCGATAATCCGGCTCATCTCGGCCTCTGCTTTCTGACGAAACACGGCATCGCCGACACTTATGATTTCGTCAATCAAAACAATATCCTTATCACTATGTATGGCAATGGCGAAGCCGAGCCGCGCGCGCATGCCTGATGAATAGGTCCTCACCGGCATGTCTATGAAATCACCGAGTTCGGCAAACCCTATTATCTCATCGATTGTTCCGTCGATTTGCGTCTTCGTCAGGCCTATCATGAGCCCATCCAGGTAAATATTGTCCCGGCCCGAAAGCTCGGCATTGAACCCGGTGCCCAGTCCGAACAGCGTGGACACCTCACCATCAACCGAGATCCTGCCCTCGTCAGGGGGATAGACCCCGGCTATCACCCTCAGCAAGGTGCTCTTGCCCGAGCCGTTCCTGCCGATTATGCCTATGGTTTCTCCCTTCTCTACAGTGAAGCTCACATGCCTGAGCGCCCAGAATTCGCTGTTTGACTCGTGCTGATTACGTGCCCTCTCGAAAAGAAAAGCGAACGCCCCTAGGCGCTGGCGTTTACCCATCTTGAACTTCAATCCCAGGTCGCTGACTTCTATCATTCTAGACCGCCTTCACCAGCTTGCGTTCATCACGGGAGAAGTACCATAACCCTATTACAAAAGCGATCAGGGAGGCTGCTGTACCCACCAGGGTATACTCGTTGGGCGGAGTGCCGCGAATCACTATGTTCTTATATGACTCCAGCAGCCCCGCAAAGGGATTACCCAGCATATACAGCATGTAAAGCCTTTCCGGTACCGTGTCCCCGACTGAGTACAGAATGGGAGACAAATAGAAACCCAGCCTGATAAGAAACTGGATTATGTTGCGCAGATCTGATAGGTGAGTCCCCACAACAGCAACTATCAGGCATGCTCCGATTGTGCCTATGAACTGGATAAGCAAGAGCAGCGGCAGCCACAGTATGTTCACTGTAAGGGATGCCTCGAATATAAAGAGCATAGGCAGCAGGATAACGAAACCGAAAAGCCAGTCAAAAAAGCCCACAATAATCCCGGACAGCGGCAGTATAGCCAGCGGAAAGCGCACGCTCTGTATGAGGCCCACTTTTGAAGTTATGGAGGTAACCGAACGGTTCAGTGAGGAAGTGAACCATCGCCAGGACAGGAGAGCGGTGAAAAGCAGCACTGGAAACTGTGGGCCACCCCGTCCGAATATGTAGCCTACCAGGACAACGTAGACAATGAGCATCAGAAGTGGATCCAGGAAACTCCAGGCAAAGCCGAGCACCTTGTTCTTGTTCTCAGCTTTCATCTGGAGCTTAACAATGTAATATAGCAGCTCTCGTCTCTGCCAAACCCTTTCAAGTTGCTCTATCATCGCAGGTGATCGTTCAACCTCGGGCAAAACGCACAGAGGCTCCCAAGACTCCTTCTCCAATTGAGTATCCTGGCCGCATCCATCGTACTCGTCTTGTCGATTGTATCACAACGGTGGGTGCCAGATGTATCTCACATCACCTCTTATCTGCATTGGTTATACGCGGATTGTCAACAATGAGGCGAGCCAATCTCTCGCTGAGCAGTTCCAGTGGACAGTTTGCTTGTACAAACTCCTGCCCTTTCTGTGCCTGCCTTAAGTATTCACCTTCATTTCTCCACAAGCTTTCAATATGACCCCACACTTCTTCTGGCTCACAATACACCGCGGCGTCGCCGAACGTATCTTTGAAGATAGGTGCTAGTATCGCGGGACATCCTGCCGCCATTGATTCGATAACACACCGCCCGCACTCTTCGATAGAATCTTCATGTGGGAAGTGGATAAAGAAGTCCAGGTCTCTAAGGAAGTCCGGGACATCAATTGAATCGAAGGCAAACACTTTCCAATTGGACGGAATACTACCGATCACTTGTGTGGCTTGCTCTGCACCACCCAGGAATCTTACCTCGCACCGTCTTTCAGCCAAGTAAGCGCTACGCAACTTCTGTGCATTAGAAGGCCATGCAGCGTAATGGGCACTACAGTGTCGTCCAACGCACGGATACTGACGGCTATCCCCACGCCACGTCAGGGGTTTCCGCATCCACGTATCTTTGTCAATCAGAGGAGTCCAGTTTTCATGATGGGGCTTGGGATAGCGCTCATCTTGTTCCATTAGGTGTCTAACAAGGTTCGAAACAGGAGCCCACTTGCCTTCAGTCCCGAATACCCCTACGAGGTTTCCTCTTATCTCTCGAGGGTCATACTGAACATCACCGCCAGCATAGAGGGGATGAGCCGTCTGACCAACCACAACCACGAGATGCTTGAACCGGACGTTCGGGAAATCATCCAACAGGTGCCTCAAAGCGACAGGATACGTAGCAATTATCGTATTAGCAAACAGCTCTTGACCAGCAACTACGATATCGATCAACTGCTCATGTGCCAACGAGCGTACCTTGTGATTGACTTGCGTAGCATTTGCCAACTCGTACTGTCTCCAATGGAAAGCAGCTACCGAACGATTACAATGGATGCCCGCTAGTATATAGTCATAAGTAGACCGAAAAGGCCAATCCGTCATAGCAAGGTCAGATATAACAAGTATGTCATATGTCTTTGGGGCCAAACGTTCGCTAAGCATGAGACCTGGGGCAGGAAATGGCCTGGAGGTACTGTGAGGATCCAATCTCAAGGCGCTTTTGTCGGGTACGCTCTGACGCCACCAGGCAGCCGCTTCATGATATTCACGCCTGAGCCCAAAGAAGATGGTCTTTGAGTGTGTAGCCGTGTGTCTTGTTAACGAAGCGCCCTCGTCCAAAGAGAACGACAGAGGGACGCTAGAGTGAACATTGAGAAGAGCGTGTTCCCCCAAAATCGCTGATAGGCGGAGGATCAATTCGGTATCGGCACTGACTCTTACACGATCCCACCGGCCTAACCTTGCCATTGTAGTACTGGCAAGCATCAATGATGAGGAACTATAACGAATATTTCGGTCCGCGGGACGCCACTCTCTGGTAAACTTCAGGTTCTTATTCACTCTAGCGAAATATGACATTGTGGCTGCCATATCTAGCTCCGCCATTAAGGCACGTGCTTGCGCTTCGAGTTTCTGCGGATGAGACCAGTCATCACTGTCATGGGTAGTGATGAAATCGCCGGTAGCATGCAGCAATCCTGAATTCCTAGCTGCGTAAACCCCTTGATTTTGGTTGTGAAAAACTGAAATGATTCTGCTGTCGCTCCTAGTAGCTTGACGAATCAAATCAGGGGTACCGTCTGTACTGCAATCGTCGACTACGATAACCTCGAGGTTCGGCCACGTCTGACCCAGAACACTTCCCAAAGCAACCTCTATAGTGGCTTGCGCATTGTATGCGGGAACAATCACACTTATTTTGGGAAGATTCCCATCGTCTTGACGGTTCGCTATGGGAGCAGCTATGTTATCAATGGTGAGAGGTCTCTCAGGGTCGGTCTTTTGTATAGGAGCAAACCCCGCTGATGCAAAAACCCGATTAATCCAGGCTAAGCGCTGGTCGTCATCATCAGGGGTGGGGTGTGAATCGCCTGTCTCTACATAAGTGTTTGCGTACGATAGGCATAAGTCCGGATCATTGCCACGGCGCTCCAATTCGTGGTCCAGTATTGCCCGTGCCTCGTCAGGGTATCCGAGCTGTATTAGGCAATCTACTTCAAGCAAAACTTGGCCTTTTCGCTTAGATTCACGAGACCCGACAGCCCGCATAAACACCACATAGTCTAAGGCTCGCTCGTAATCTTGCTGAAGCGCGTACCACCGTGCCAACGCCCAGGCTGCAATACTCTGCTCTGCCGGCAAGGCAAAGCGTGAACGCCGAAGGCTTTCCAAGTCACGGAGCGCATAGCGCGAAAACCCTCCCCACAACTTGGCGTCTAATTCCGTAGCACGGTTTGCCTCTCTGCTCTCCGCAATACGTATCCCGGATGGTCCTAGAATGCCCTCTACATCAACAAACCGCTTCACGAAGTTGTAGCCAGGCCTGAACCAGGGCCAGGCACGCGTGTTGCGGATTTGTGCTGCCCACCGTGCAATTCGGCGAATACCACGCCTTAATGACAGAGGGAGATCTCGCGTCGGAAGACTACCACTTTTGCCTGTGCTCATGCTTTCCGCTCTTGCCCTTGTGCCAAGAGCAAAACCCACTCCTGTTCACTGCTTCAAACTCAGTATTTCAGGTCAAGAGGCACATAGAACGAGACTACCCACTTATTTCACGACAGGCCAATTCGTGACCCGAACCACCGGCGGAGTGCGAACCAGAACATTCCCCAACCTTCGTCTCGAATGATGTGGATGCCCGCCAATGCAAGCCCATAGTAGCGGCGTCTTCTTGTCCCGGCTGGTGCGAATTTCTTAGCTATGCCTTCAACGCGGTTCGCCACTGCACCCACATTTATAAACCTGCTGCGTAGCCTAGCTATCTCAACCTCTCTGGCCGCCAAGGAGTCTGTGAGTTCCACAATCAAGGCCGTTGCCTTCGGATTTTCAGTTGCCGCGACGCCGAACAAAGCGTCGATTGAGTCTATGCCATTGACAGCGAAGCGGCGATTTGAACTCATCGTATCTGTTCTCCTCTTGAGGCCCGATAGCAGCTGGTATACTGCTCCACCATATTTGTCGCTGGTAAATGTCTCTTCAACAAATGTCCGGCCCTTTTGAACCAATTCCGCAGTGTTTTGCGTGTGCTCGATAAGATACTCTATTTTATCGGCAAGCTCAACATAGTTGCCCGGTTCGTAGAGCAGGCCATTGATTCCATCTTTGATTAGCTCTGCTGTGCCTCCGGCGTTGGCCCCTATTACAGGCTTTCCGAGCATCATGCCCTCGACCGCGACGCGACCAAACGATTCATCAACACCGGATGCCAGGACAATGTGGGCCTCGTTCATAATTGGGTAGGGGTTTTCCTTGAATCCAATGAATTTTACATGTGCCTCCAGCTTTTCCCGGTGAACAATGGCTTCCAGTTGCCTTCCATAGCTGCCGCCGAGGTGCCCCATTAGTACTAATTCTGCGTCTTTGCTTCTGGCAACAAGCTCTTTGGTTGCGAGGATGGCGTCCTCCCATCCTTTCCCTGGCTCAGCCCTGCCCACTGATATGAGCTTGGTTGCAGCCTTTCTTGTGAAGTATACAGCGTCGTTGTCCTTAAGCGCGTCAGGAGGAATAGTTACGCGAGGATAGATAGCTCTGATCTTGTCGTCCGAAACATCCTTGAACAGAAGGTTCTTTACATAGTTGGAATTAGCTACTACAGTGTCAGAAAAACGAACCACGTAATCCCAGATAGCCTTTAACGGCAGAAAGAATCTGATTCCGTACCGAGAAGGGTCAGCTTCCCGGACAAACCACACGTGCGGTTTGCCCATAAAAGAAGCTGCTATAGCCCCCCATGGGATATACACCGTGTTGGTGGCAACTACATCCGGGTTTATTCCGCGCAATACATGCTTAATGGCGTAAAGGAGATTCAGATAGCTATCCCGGACCAGTGGATCTAGTTTGTCCTGAGGAGGAAGGACTGAACCACACCACCATGCATACTTAACTGGGATAGTAGCAGCGCCGGCTTCTTCAAGTTTGGGTCTCAACGGCCCATCACTTTGGATCACTACAGAGCAAAGAGCGCCATAATCTCTGATTAGTTCGTCTATCATCTGTAACAAGCTTCTCTGTCCGCCGTATAAATAGGACGAATGGGAGAAGAACAAGACATGTAGTGATCTCTCCTTCCTCAAACACAGCAAATTTACCCAACCGGGCTTGTCGCTGAGAGGTAGACAATGAATCCACTTCTTGAGGTCGTTCTCAGACAGGGTGCAGATTCTCCTGTTGTTCTCATCAATAGCGTGCAGGGCAAAACCGCTTTGCTGCAACTTATCCAGGACTTGCTCAGGGGCATAAGCTCGGGCCTGTACGTATTCTGGCCTGAATCTCACGAGAAGCCTTAGATCCTTGTCTGCCCTAAAAAGTCGATCCAAAGCTTCCAGGGCGGCTATTTCAGCACCTTGGAGGTCTATCCTTATAAAGATTTCTTCGTTAGGAAGTTGCATCAGTTGCTCTGCAAGCTGTTCCACGGTTATTGCGTGTGAGCTGTCGGGTAATGGAGGGGATTGCACGGGAGACCACTTGACCGAGTGGTTGCCGGTTTTTGTTTCTCCCTTCTCATGCGGCGCCAGCAACTTGAAGGCTTTTACGTTGTCAAGGTTCTTGCGAACAATCTCCTCGCGTATCTTCTCGTAGCTGCTTGCATCAGGTGCAAGCGACGTCACCTGGCAGCTAGGACAACCACTCGCGATCAGGAGCGGGTAGTATCCATCCCTTGAGCCAATATCCACGAACAAGGATCCATCGCGGACATATTTCATAAGTAAGTGCGCTGAGTATGTCTCACGGTCACGGGAACCACCTTTTCGCGGTGCGGTGATACCCAAGTCCCAGTTATCCAGCTTGACAGGTTGCATTCTGACTGAATCAGTACCGGTTCCCTTGTCAAATCGCCTGTCCGGCTCTATGAGCTGATTATTCTCGATGCAGAGCACCTCCTTTCCTGTGAGTCTGGCGATTTCCTGCGCTTGTTTGAGCGAACTCTCAATAAACAGGACGGCACCGGTGGACTTGTACGCCTCTGCCTTGAACGTTGCATAGCTCTTGGAAGCTACTCGCGCCGCCTTATCGGGGAAGTTCATCATTATGAGGCCCCTGTGTCGTATGCCGTGCTTCTCCAGCCATTTCTCCGTCAATTCGCGGTACTTCTCTAAACGGGAGGTGACAATCCACCCTATTTCCACGGCAGGCTTGAATATCGGTTCTACATTGGTAATGAAGTATCTGTAGTTGTCGCCATCGTCATTTTCCTCTTCGGTAGGGTCTCTACAAAGAACACCATCAAGGTCCACGCAGCTTCTCGTCAAGACGTTGTGAGTAGAAATATTCCATTCAAAGAACCTGGGCCGCTCTACAAGCTCATGCCAGAAATCTACCTTTTCATGGGATTCCGTCGTAACATAGACGGCTGCATAGTATATCTGGTAAGGTAAATTGGCTGATTGAATAGCCGATTTAACTGCTCTTATCGAATTCCCGGTCAGCACACTATCATCGACAACCAGTACTTTTTTGCACGTACCAAAATCGAATCTAACACCTGAGCGCGCCCCCCCTTGCGACGCTCTTCCTTTACAAAGGCCTTCAACATCCGTGAAGGGCAAATTAAGATACAGAGCAATGAGATTTCCGACCAACAAGCCGCTGCGTGGTATACCCACGATCAGGTCTAAGTCCCCGGGCAGTTTGCAGGTGAATTCCTTTATGTCCCGGTTTAGGTCACTAATGCTCCGGTAATTCACCTTTTATCCCTCTTACACCAAGAGTAATCCAGCCGTGTTTCCTGCCCCTGGCTTCCGATGGGTCCATTTCCCTAACATGCATTAACCCAACCCGTTCAAATAGCGTCTTGAGATACCGCGGCGTGAAAATCGCCCTGTGCCAGTTGGGATGAGCTAGATCGCCTGTCCCATCACCATAAGTGAAGATTCTACCGGCTGCCCAGATGCACGGGTCCTTGCGCTGGTTAAACTTGTACCACCCATCTAAGTCAATGGCACTTATGCCTTCGTGCTCGGCAAGAACCAGGGTGTCACATACTTTCAACCCGTCAGGTACCCAGATCTCTAATGCTCCTCCACATTTTAGAACTCTTACCCACTCCTTCAGGGTATCTTCTGTCATATACCACGGGATATGTTCTAATATGTGGCTGGCATATATCAAGTCGAAAGCATCATCTGGGAAAGGTAGTGATTTCGCCGCGTCGCACACGTAATCAACGTCCGGACCTTCGACAATATCCAATGTCTCGAATCCCTCAATCCTTTTCCCGCCTGGGCCGATTTCCAGATATCTCTCCACCATCGCCTTACACCTTACTTTCCAGTCACTTCTGCATATCGTAATTACTATCTAACGTCCTCGCAAGGCTTGAAACCGAGCATACGCTCGGCCTTCGCCGGCGTAATTAGTGACGGATTATTACTTAAGTCGCATTTCACGGGCACATCAGGATACTCGTAGGCAAGAAATGCTTCCAAATCAATGAACGCCGGGGCATATTTGTCACATATGTTGAAAGGTTCATAGGAGAATTCGCCGGGGGCTTCTAATGCACATTTGACTGCTTCAACAATGGTGTCTGGATCAACATTGGTCCAAAATGCACCTCTCCGGAAACGAGGTTCTGATTTCCAAGCGGCATCTGCAGGATATTGCTGGGATTTCTTGTTTGCCGGTGCCAGCCGTAGCGAAATCGCTTCAAAAATCCTGTTTGTTCCATACCATGCCAGCAGTTCTTCAGCCATGACTTTGCTCTGATTGTAAGCATCCAGTAGCCCTTCTGCCCGCCCTGGCACGGACGCAACAGGGTGAGCCTCATCAATAGGGAAATACGCAGGCCATAACTTCCCTTTTATGTTTGCACCATAGTAACCTACACTGCTGAAGTAGATAAACCGCTTCACCCTGTTCGCCCCCGCCGCTCGCATGACGTTGAAAGAGCCGACGACATTAATGCCAAAATAGTCTTCAATTGTGCCTTTGTTGGGATGGGGAATGGCAGCAGTGTGAACCACAAACTGGCACCCTGCCATCCGTTCTTTTAGTAATTCATAGTTGTTTAAATTCTCGGAGGGGTCTACCTTGACATCAAAACCTAGAACATCGTAGCCTTCTACTCCAAGAAACTCGACAACACGTGAGCCTAAATGGCCACTACTGCCAGTCACAAAAACACGTGGTTTGGTTGAAGGGTTTTGTTGCGACTGGCTTGTCCCTGCAACGCTTGTTTTGGATGAAGGACTTTTCACTGACCTGCCGGTTCCCGCAGCATGTGTCTCGGCAGCGTTGCTTAACGTTTGGCTTACCTGTGCAGCGTGTGGCTTGGCTGAAGAACTATGCTGTGATTTACTTGTTTTTGCTATTTGTTGTGTCCTCCACTTTCGGAGCGCTCTCATGACTGCGCCTCCTACCCTCCGTCCCCCAGGTATTTTCACAATCAGCGCCTTTAGTTGCTCCATGTTGCCTCCCATAAGAATCCTGTGCTCTTCCCCATATTCCCAAGTTCAGCCTGTGATCTGACATTTTCATTAATGACCCCGCGCATAGATAACCTACACTCCGATTAGCAGGACATTCATTGGTTATGTGTCCTTCCATAGTTACACAAGTCAAAGTGATGATTTCTAAACAAGGCCCCTGCATTGAATTTTCTATTGAAGCCTCAGTACTATCCCCAATGAATGGATCATGTCTTAGGTTTCTTTGATTTGTAGTTTCGGTAAATGCGCCATAATCTCAAGGGTAGGCCGATTGTCGATTTTGACGGTCGCATAGCGCTCACTAGCGCCTCCCCAACCTGGAATGTAACTGAAGCCCTGATTGCTACTATTTTCGCCGAATGCTCTATTCGAAGTCTTGCTGCCGTCTCTTGGAGAGCCTGCTTGTTACGCTTAAGATTCTCTATCCTGTTCTCGAGGCTTTCTATTGTGATTTGAAGTAGGTGCTTGTCAGCTTTGTAATCGACTATTTTGTTCTGAAGGGCCCTAATCCTGGAAGAGTGCGCCATCAAACTGATCTGGTGCCTTATCTCCAATTGCTGAAATTCCAGCTCGGACAGCTGGTGAATTCTCCTCTGCCATTCCTGATCAAGTAATGGTGTTTCGGAAATGCCTGTGTCCTCGTTTTCCTTCGGTTCCCCTAAGAAGGCGATGTATTTGCCGATAACATCAAGCTCTTTGAATTTATAGAAGTTGGAAACCAAAACTGCGAAACGATAGAGATAGAAAATGCTCTCATAGTCTGGATGGTCGGGCAAACCATAAGGGACCGTAATTATCACCTTGCCATTTGGCTTACATATAGTCCTTGCTAGGTCGAGCACGGCCTCTGGTTCCATAGCATATTCAATTGACTTATTGATAATCACTGTGTCGAAGCTGTGATGCTCAAAAGCTTGTTGTAACGCATCCCCATGGATTAAGGTAATTAGCTCCCGCGTGCTGTCGCTCTCTGCAGTAAGCTCTTTTCTGGCATACTCTATTGCATCTCGGTCGACATCTATGCCGATAACCTTCTTGCCCGCCCGTGCCAACAAAAGAGAGACAATTCCTTGACTGCATCCAATATCCAGAATCGTTGAGCCCTGAGCTCGCTCGCAAATCCAGGCTAGACGACCCTGTGCTTCGAAATGAACCTTCGTGCTTAAGAGCTTGCCATAGTAGCTATCACCGGTTCTGCCATCTGCTTTCATCTGCTGCTTATCTCACAGTTTAGATCGTTCGAAGTATTCGAGCAACCACGAATTCAATTCCCTTTGCAGTCACGCTGTACTATACTTTGATGCACGATTTAGAGGCGGAGATTCTAGAAGATGATTGAAGCCATCCACATCTCATGAATCATGAGCACAAGTTGTCTATCAGTCGCGACAGTCTTCTTGTCCTATATCATTCTCCCAGCCTGACTATATTACTGCCTTTTAGCCCCCTGGTGACACCCCTGGTATCGAAAACCAGTTTGGCACGGGCAACTACCTCGCGGATATCATAAGAGCTATGGTCGGCGGCTATGAGGACACAATCCATCGAGCCCAGGTAGTCGCTGTTAAGTTCTACCGATTTCATGTCACCTGCGGGTACATGAATTTGGGGTACGTAGGGGTCATTGTAGCTGACCTCAGCCCCTTTTTCACAAAGAATCTGAATTATTTTCAAGGCGGGTGACTCACGGGTGTCCTCAACGTCTTTCTTGTAGGCTACGCCAAGGACAAGTACCCTGGCTCCCGTTAGGCTCTTGCCTCTGGCATTCAGGGCTTCTACCACGCGAGAAACGACGTGATAGGGCATGTGCTCGTTGATTTCGGCGGCGAGTTCGATGAACCGGGTATGGAAATCAAGCTCACGGGCCTTGTTGGCGAGGTAGTAGGGGTCAAGTGGGATGCAGTGCCCGCCGACGCCAGGACCGGGATAAAAAGGCATATAGCCGAAGGGCTTGGTAGAAGCGGCGTCGATAACTTCCCAGACGCTTGGGCCCATCCTCTCACAAAGCTGAGCAAGCTCATTGACCAGGGCAATGTTAACGCTGCGGAAGACATTTTCAAATACCTTGGTCATCTCGGCAGCCTCGGGACAGGAAACCGGAATTACGGTGCTGGCAATCTGGGAATAGAGAAGCTGCGTCAGTCGCGTGGCCACGGAGTCTATGCCGCCGACGATTTTGGGAGTGTTCTTGACGTTATAGCCTTTGCTGCCCGGGTCCACACGCTCCGGGGAATAAGCCAGGTAGAAATCAGTGCCGCATCGAAGGCCTGATGACTCCAGGCTGGGCAGGACCACCTGTCTGGTAGTGCCGGGGTAAGTAGTGCTTTCCAGTACTACAAGCTGTCCGGCGCGGAGATGTTTTGATATCTGCTGGGATTCATGTACTACGTAGGAAAGGTCAGGGTCTTTGGTTGTGGTGAGCGGAGTGGGAACACAGATGCATATGGCATCTGCCTCAGCAAGACGGCTCTGGTCTGTGGTCGCCTCGAGCAGGCTGGCAGTCACCACCGAGGAGAGATTTTCGTCGGAGACATCGGCGATATAGGACTTGCCGCGATTGACTGAATCCACGTTTCTCTGCCGGATGTCAAATCCCAGCACCTTGAAGCCCGCTGCGGCGAAGGCGACGGCCAGGGGAAGCCCGACATAGCCAATGCCAACTATGCCAACTACGGCTGATTTGTCCCGGATTTTCTTTTCCAGTTGTGATGAAGTCATCTCTTTCATAGCTCGCAGCGTGTAGTCTAGCACAAAAAGGAGGCTTCAGTGCAGAGAGTTTGTTGAGTTCATAGAGTTCGTAGAGTCTGTTGAGTTTGTTGGGTTTGGTACAACGGGAGACGGATTGAGATAGATAGAGACTAATAGAGATTCAATGGAGATTCAATGGAGATTGGTAGAGACTATCTGGGCTTGTAGAGTTTGTAGAGTTTGTTGAGTTGGGCGGGATTGCGACGCGCCGATTGCATCGTTGCGCGCCCCAATTGCGGGAAAACGGGCGGAGTGAGATGACGGCTCAACAGCTGGTCTTATGGCGAGGCTCGTGTTGGAAGGTCAGTGGGACTATTGCGTTATGGCTGTGTGTCGGGTGGGGGCAATGATTGGGAGCCACGAACGTTGCCCAATTGGCAATGCTGGATGCGTGTGTGGTCAGGACTCGGCGGAGCCAAGATGCTTGAAGATTTTCACAGTTGTTGTTGCTGTTGTAGCTCCCGATGAGTGAACGAGCTCATAGCTGTCCAATGCTTCCAGGGGCACAATGCTGTTGAAAGGATTGTCACCTGCTATTCTGTAATCGCCGGAGCTTTGGCCTGCAATATAGGCTTGAGCCTCTTCATAGGTGGAGAAGTACTGCCCCGACGTGATTTCTTTGTATTTCTGTCCTTCATGTTCTCTTTCTACGTAAGATATGACCAGCACCTCTGTCGGAGTCACAGCTTTGGCATCAAAGTTGTAAAGCCTGGCCACGGTTGAGTTGTAATAAGCCGGGTAATATAAAGGTATCCATTGCTGGCCCTCTTGCGTCGAGAGGTAGTAAAATTCGTAAAAGTCGCTGGTATTGCCACCTGCCCACTCCACCATGGCATAGAACTTTGTGGTCGGCATTTGGTAGTCAATCATTACGTACCCGGTATCCAGGTCGTATCGTTCGATGACTTCGCGGGCTGCGCTTTCATTCTGGGCGATGAAAAATTCGCCCGCCTTGGCAGCGTTGGCCTGCGTGGGATTGGCATTGGGTATGCGATGGCCAAGCTGCATTATGAAGTAGCCATAGTCCCACCAGGACATGACGCCGTAGGCGGTGTCGGGATAATCGAATTCGCCGCGCGACGGGTATAGCTCATAATAGAACTCGGGGTGGCCGAAAGGCTCGGGCGTATTAGGCTCGCCTGCATCGTCTTCTTCCTGGAGCCACAAACACGAGGTAAACCAGCCTTCGTTCATAATCATATTCTCGGTGCCGGCAAGCGCGCTGGTGGCGGGAATATTGGGCACAAAGACCAGAAGGAAAAGAACGATGCCAACAACGATGACCCTCACCCAGACGCCTCTGGGCTGCATGAATGTTTTTTGCTTCGCTTTCTCCCTTGCTTTCTTTGCTTTCTTAAACTTCTTAGCTGTTACTACTACTTCTTTAGACTTCGTGAGTAGTCTGCGTAAGCCGGCAATATCCAGCATCTTCCATGCGAAGTAGCCGGTGAGCAACGCGGCATTTACGGCATAGTAGTAGCCAAAGCGCCGCTGTCCCAGGACTGCGATCAACATTATTATGCTCCATACGAGGAACAGGGTTTTGTCGGCATCCTGGTATTTGATAGCGAAATAAACAAGTATGGCAAGGAAGATGAACCAACCGAAGAGCCATTGGGACAGGACTGTTATAAGCATTATTATGATCCATACCACGAAGAGGACTTTGTCGGCCATTTTTCCGCTGGCAGCGGGATAGACAAGCATGAACCAGGCGACACCTGCGATGAAGAAAGAAGTTGTGAAGTTGGACCAGGCCACCGCGAGGGTGAATCCACCGAACGGGAAAAGAAGGGGTTGCACCTCCATGATAGTGAGGGCTGCACCGGTCCGGCCGAAGATGCTGAACAGGCCGAACATGTACTGAAATAGAGAGGGGTCAACGGCGTACAAGGCAGCAAGCCCGATTCCGGTCAGTCCCAGAAGAGTCAAGAGGTAATAAATCGGCTTCCAGGCCCTGCTCATCATGACCCGCGAGATAATACTCAAGACTACGGGGGTGGCTATGGCAATTGCCAGAGATATACGATAAATTGCATCCTGCCTGTCTTCACCCAGTACAGGGAGAAGCATGAGGAAGGCGATGAAAAAAAGGGGCACGCCGATAATGCACAGGTAGTCGCTCGATTTATGCCTGAAGTGGTCCACAATGAATTGAATGACCAGGTAAGCAAATATGATAAACATGAACATTAGACCGCCCTGCCAGGTAAGCAGGTACAGGCCGAGAAAAATGCCAGAGAGCAAGGTATAAATGAGAGGCTTTCTAATAGCTGACCAGTTTCTCGTTAGTATATGTTGGAAGGAAATCTCTCTTTCTCGAGCCCGTTTGATGGCCATTATCAAGAAGAGCACGGACACGGTGCTAAGCAAAACTTCGGCTACGTGATGGTCGGTGAATCCAAGAAGTGAACGATGCATGAATTCGCCGGGCAAGATAGCAATCAAGGCGGCTGAGATTAAGCCCACCCAGCGGTTAAACAGCTCCTTGCCGATGAAATACACCGGGATGATTGTGAGCGTGCCCAGGATAGGGGGCATGTAAGCTGCCACTGTCTCTATGGTATGCAGAGCTGCGCTCCCTCCGCTAACGAGCAGCGTGACGGCAGCGGTAAGCCAGGCGAAGAATGGCCGGCCAAGCCCTATGCCACCGCCGGGGTAGAGCATGTAAGGGTCAAAGGAATTGAAATGGAGAGAGTTGCGAACCAGGGTCTCTATGTTGCGTATGTAATAATAGGCATCAGTTTCTCGAAACCAGACCCCATCGCTGACAAGGATCTGGTCATAGGGCAAGGCGATGCGTATATAGAGCGAGATGCCACAGATGGCCGCCAGAATTACGCCCGTAATGACTAATGGAAGAAGCCTTGACTTTTGCTCCGGACTTTGCTCGCTCACTTAAAATTCCCGCAAAGAGACTGCCTTGTCAGCCTGAATATCCTGCCTATTATAAACTTAGTGTTTCGAATAATACAATATATCTCGTAGTGGACCAACTGCCGATAACAGATTATTGAACTAGAAGCTAGATTTAATCTATAATTGCGCAATGCGAACTTATCGCACCGTCAACCTCAATGTCCTGTGGTTCTTAATAGCTCTAAATGTCTTAATCTTTGTAATCACTCTGGTAAGGCCGCAAGAAGTAATCAGTCTCCTCGGCCTGACACCTGCGCTGCTCTCCCAGCAACCCTGGACTATCATAAGCAGCATGTTTGTGCACGGCAGTCTCTGGCACGTCCTGTTCAATATGATAGCCCTGTATTTTCTGGGAAGCTTCCTGATCCGGGTAGCGGGAGAGAAAGCTTTCCTGGCGGTATTTGTTCTAGGTGGACTGGCGGGTAATATTCTGTTTGCCGTTCTTGCGGACCCGTTTTCGACAGGGGTGGGAGCTTCGGGGGGCATTTTTGCCCTTGCTGGAGCACTGGCGATAATAGTGCCCAGGGTGCCAGTCTTTATATTTTTCATCCCTATCCCCATGCCACTGTGGATAGCAGTCATAATCCTGCTCTTACTGTCTTTCGTGTTTTCCAAGATAGCCTGGGAGGCTCACGTCGGAGGTCTGTTGCTAGGTTTGATAGCAGGCCTGATTTTCAAAAGAACAAGGCGAATGTATCATTTCTGAGCTGTTGAAAGATGGAAGTGAGGGAAGTCCGCCTGAAAGTCGACGGGCTTGAGCTTGCCGGCGAGCTGCATATTCCCTCGAGCGATAAGGTTCATCCTGCCCTGTGCATCTGTCACGGCATTCCGGCTACCCGTCCCAACCCAGCCGACAAGGGCTACGCGCTGCTGGCGCAACGCTTTTGCAGTGCCGGCTTTAATACCCTGATTTTCAACTTCCGCGGGACGGGAAAGAGCCAAGGCAACCTAGACATCCTGGGCTGGAGTCGGGATTTGCAGGCTGCGCTTGATTTCCTGTATAAGCTGGAAGAGGTGCATAAGTCTGATGTCTGCCTGCTGGGGTTTAGCGGAGGGGCAGCAGTCTCCGTTTATACGGCCGCGCATGACGCCAGAGTATCTGCAGTGGCGACATGTGCCTGCCCGGCGGATTTTCACACCCTTTCTCAAAGAGAAACCCCTGTGGATAG
>CAZLAL010000099.1:0-7099 GCA_964557455.1 uncultured Dehalococcoidales bacterium | reverse complement strand
AGTTGATCGTAGACAGAGTAGAGTGAAGAGAACATAGCTAAGACAATAAAACCAACCACCAAACCGATCACTATCGTCATTATCGGCTGAATGAGCGCCACAGCTGCGCTGATCTTATCGTTGGCCTCGGCCTCGAAACTTTCGGCTACGGTGGTCAGCGTATTCTCGAGATTACCGGTTTCTTCACCAACGCCTACCATCTGCACCATCATGGGCAGGATGAGCGGTTGCCTGGCCATAGGATGGGACAGGCCTTCGCCCCTGATTAGTTCCTGCTGGACCTTGGTCAGGCTTTCATATATGGCGCTGTTGGTGGTACCGCGAATGGTCACGGCCATGACTTCAGGGAGGGGCAAGCCAACCTTGATTAGGAGCGACATGGTCCGGCAGATGCGGGAAAGCTCACCAAGCTGGATAATACGACCGACAACAGGCAGGCCAAGCATTATGGTATCCCAGCGATATTTTCCGCGCGGGGTCTTGATATAGGCATAGAGTGCGCCAACAGCAATTATAAACGCCAGCAGGAGATAAGGTCCGTAAGCGGTCAGGAAGTCGGTTAGGCCCATAAGTATCACGGCAGGCGTAGGTAAGTCAGCTCCAAATTGAGCATACATGCCGATAAAGGTGGGAAAGACCTGGGTGACCATTATCGCTACCACGGCGATAACGACAAAAACCACGATAATGGGGTAGGTCATGGCCCCTTTTATTCTCTTCTGCGTGACGGTTCCTCTCTCCATATAATCGGCCATCTGCCTCAGCACGACCTCCAGGTTACCACCCTGCTCGCCGGCGGCTATAGCCCGGTGGTACATCGGAGAGAAAGCGCGGGGATGTTTGCTTAAGGCATTTGACAGCGAAGTACCGCCACGAATATCGGAGGCTATCTCAGTGATCACTTTTCTCAGAGTCTCATTCGTTAGCTGATTTTGAAGTAAGTCCAATGAAGTGACAATATCAGTGCCGGATTCCAGCAGCAGGGCTAACTGGCGGGAAAACATGATTATTTCTGTCGTCTTTATACGGGCGAAGTAGGATTTCAGCCTCTCTTTATCAAGCAGCGGGCGAATTGCCTTGAGGCTAACCAGTTGATAGCCGCCGTAGGCCAGCAGGTCAGTTGCCGCCGTTTCGCTTGCGGCCGAAACCTTGCCCCTGATTAGTCTCCTGTTTTCTTCAGCATAAGCTATATACGTATAATCCATTATGACTCCAATCCGCTAGACTGCGACATAGGCATTACGCAGCACCTCAGAAGGAGTGGTAATACCCTCCTTTACTTTGCGCATACCATCGTTCACCATAGATATCATACCCTCCTTAAGTGCCTGAGCCCGGATCTCGCTACTGCTAGCTCTATTAATCACCATAGTTCCTATGGTATCGCTCATGGGCAGAATTTCAAAGATTCCCACTCGTCCCTGATAGCCACTATAGGCGCAGGACTTACAGCCAGTACCGTAGAGAAATTTGGTCTGCTTCTCTCCCATTTCCTGTTCATAGGCCATCTGCTCAATAAGCGGGGCCTCAATCATGTGACTGCAATCAGGGCAGACGCGGCGTACCATCCGCTGCGCGACGACACCAATAACCGCTGAGGCTATCAGAAAAGGCTCAACCTTCAGGTCAATTAGACGGGAAAGCACGCCGGCAACCTCATTAGCGTGGATGGAAGACAGCATGAGGTGCCCGGTCAAGGCGGCCTGGACAGCTATATTAGCTGTCTCGGTATCCCGTATCTCACCAACCAATATCACGTCGGGGTCGAGACGAAGTATAGACCTCAAGCCGGCGGCAAATGTGATGCCAGCCTGGGGGTTAACCTGAATCTGATTGATATCCTGAAATCGGTACTCAGCCGGATCTTCAATAGTTATAATGTTCTTTTCAAGAGTATCAAGGCACTTGATTGAGGCATATAGGGTGGTAGTCTTGCCGGCTCCGGTAGGACCGCTGACCAGAATCATGCCGTAGGGGACTTTGAGCATTTTTTCATACTTTTCCAGGCTATCAGGTAGCAGACCGAGTTCCGATAATCCCAATGTGGCTGTCGACTTGTCGAGAAGCCTCAGCGTTGCCATTTCACCCAAGACAGTGGGGGCAGTGGCGACTCTGATGTCTATATCTCGCCCTTTGGCTTTGGTGGAGAACTGGCCGTCCTGAGGACGAAAGTGGTCAGCGATATTCATTTCAGCCAGGACCTTGATTCGTGAAATCAGCGGGCGATGAATATTTGCAGGCAGAGACATCGTATCCTGAAGGGTGCCATCTATCCGATATCGTATCCTCACTCTACTTTCTTCTGGTTCAATATGAATGTCAGATGCGCGAGCTTTGACCGCCTCATCGATGATGAGGGTAAGAGCTTGAACCAGAGGGGTATCAGTATCACTGCTAATGACGAACTTCTCGTCGCTTATTTCAGTAGTGGTGGAGATAAGAGAGATTTGTTTCTCAATTTCACCGTAGGCTTTGTAATTGAAGTCAATAGCATCCCTGATTTCTTCGGCACTGGCAGCTACAGGCTTAATCCTCTTTCTAGTTTGGGCTGCAAGGGCTTCCAGGGCAAAGATATCGGTCGGGTCAGCCATAGCTACTTCCAACGTGTTGCCAGATATCGTCAAGGGTATGGCATTGTATTTCCTTGCTACCACCTCGGGAATCAGCTGTAAGGCCTCAGGCTGGGGCATTTGTCTCAACAGCTTGGCGTGAACTTTGCCCGTCTTTGCCGGTTTCTCTGCTGACCGTCTGGGCAACTTTTCTGCCCCGGCTTGGGAAACCGCTTTCTGCCCTAACTTAAGGACTCTTATGTGCTGGTGGTCGGCAAATTGCTTTGCCTCGGGGCTAAGTTCCCTTGATATCACAATGAACTTGTCATCGATGCCGGTCTCATAGGCCTTAGTATCAAATAGCATCACCTCGTGGAGGGTTACCTCTTTGTCCTCAGTCAGAAAATCTATGCCCAGCTTGCGCTCAACCTGGCCGTCTTTGGCATTTGCCAGTATATCGAAATCGTATTCATTTCCCGAGCGGCCTTTAATTCTGGCTCCCTCGGTCACGTCATAGCCACGGTCGGTCAGGGACTTGACCAGTTCTTCCGTACTCTCAAGCCTGACTGGCTCCTCAGTCTTAACAGGCGGCTTGGATTTGGGACTTAGTAGCTGCCCGATGTGCTGGCCATCAACAACTTTTATTCTCTGTTTGAGTGCCAGCTGTTTCATTTCCTGACTGAGGTCAGGGATGGCGATGAGAATTCTGTCAAGGATGCCGCAGTCGTAGGCTTTGTTGGACAGTGTGAAGATGCTCCCGGCTTGTGCGTCCCTGTCACCGCCAGCGGCAATGCCGATAGCAACATTGTAGCTGGTAAGACCATCGTCTCTTCGAGCCAGCATATCGAAAGTATGCTCAATCCCCGATTTCCCCACGAGCCTGGCCGCCTCGGTCACTTCATACCCTTGCTGCTCTAGGTATTCTGTGATCTGTGTTCTTAGCTCCGGACTATTTACTGTCTGCTGCATTTTGTCTTTCACTCTTACTAGTTCTGTAAGAACTCTATTCTTCGCCTGGTTAGAGTCAAGACTTTTAGAGACGTGTCAACCCGTCTTGACCACAGCGTGATAATCTTGTTTGTCGACAACATGAATACAATGTAGCATATGTGAGTAGTTTGTCAATAGAACTTTTGGGGGATGACTAATGACCTGTGCGCCGTTGGTCCGGCAGGTCGCTACCGTTGACTACCAGGTGACTTCACGCCTCTTCGAATTCACCGAATTCCCTTCTTGGCTTTGGTTCCGGCGAAATCCAGCCGCCGCGTAGAGCGAGAGCGACGGCGTGGGCTCTATCATTAGCATTTAACTTGCGAAGGATAGCGCTCACATGATTCTTGATGGTCTGCTCGCTGATTGACAGAATATGAGCAATCTCTTTGTTGCTATTGCCCTCAGCAACATAGGTTAGAATCTGCGTTTCCCTTTTAGTAAGGGGCGCAGCTACGCCTTCCATAGTCCTGCTAAAGCCGCGGAACTGGTTCAAGACTTGCTTGGCAACTCTGGGGCGGGTCATCAGGCTTTCATTGATAGGGTATTCTCCCTTGTGGGCTCGTCTAATGGTGTTGGCGAGCTCATCGCCGGAGGCCTTCTTACTCAGACAGGCCGCGGCTGCGGTCTTGATGACTTCAAAAAGCTCTTCATCGTTAGGGTCAGGGCTTAGCACTATGACCTTAGTATTGGGGTAGTATTGGGCAATTTTTCTGCCCAGCTCAATCCCGCTCAAACTGGTTAAGTCGGAACCAAGCAAAGCCACATCAGGAAGATTGGCCTCGACGATCTCGAGTGGATTCTGACTGGGGTCGCATTCCAGTACTTCCAGGTCAGGCTGGCGTGATAGTGCCTGAGACACTCCACTTCGGAAGAGGGCCTGCTCATCTATTACCATTACTTTGATCTTATCCATTAATCACCTCCTGGATAAGGGTTGCACAAATCTTGTTCCGATATTCGATTGCTTGCTCGGATTCAGCCAGATGATTTATCGTATAACGTAATCTATTTGCTGTCAATAGTCGAGCTTCTATGACGCCGCACTGCGTTTGAAGTCTTGACAATTGCCATCGGGATAGTATAATGGTAATGTACTAAAAGTACTGGATATCGGTGCGCTGTAATGAATCATCGAAGGTCTAATATAGAGATAATAGCCGACATGCTGAAAGTCGGTGAAAACGGCGCGGGCAAGACAGAGATTATGTATAGCGCCAATATGAGCTATGCGCAGATACAGAAGTATCTGGGGTTCCTCCTAAGCCACGGGTTCATCAACAAGGTCAAGGTGGGTAATCCTACAGTCACCTATCAAGTGACGGAAAAAGGGGGAGAGCTGCTCAGAAACATAAACAGCATAGTGGAAATACTCGAGTTCCGCAATGGTCATAATGGCAACGGCAACGGGGCTTGATTCTTGATTATTGAATTTTGTGAAGTCGTAGAGGGGTGCCTAATAGTAGAGTGAGGTCACCCCTTGTTTAACATAGAGAATGTAAAGGAGTTGCTATGACAGGAGTGGTATATGTCTGAGAAAAGGATGCTAATAGTAGATGCCGAGCTGGTGAAAAGGATAGACGACAACCGCGGCGACCTGGCGCGGTCCGAGTTCATCAACTTTCTTATTGACAGTCAGTTGAAGGAAAGGGAAGAAGGCAAAAAGCAAGGCGGCGTCAGCAGGGAAGAATTTCACCAGTTCCAAGAAGGAACCAAGGAGTTGTTGCGCAATTTTCTGGAATTCTTTATCAGCTACGGGTTAGAGTTAGGCAAGCAACCCAGCGATAGCGAATTCGAGCAATTGAGCAAGAAACTGCAAGGTTTGGATAGCCCGGCAAAGGCAAAAAACGCCTGATTTCCTCACATTTTCCCCCACCACCAGATTCCTCACAGCTTCAAATAGAACTATCTTCTAGAAAATAATCTCTTCCCAAGCTATTCCATACTTGTCATACTGGCATTAAGATAGCGGCCTCCCTTTTGTCGTTATGAGTGACAGGGAAGAAAACCGGGAGGGCAAGTATGACAAAGCCAGTCGACTTACTGCGCCAGGGAAGGAAAGATGAGTTGTGGCAAATGTGTTGCGGCTTTCTTAACTTCAGTCTTGAGCAGTTTATGGACATCCAGAAGAGGCTGCTTCTGGAACAGATTGAGCTACTAAAGAACAGCGAATTGGGGAGGAGGTTGATGAATGGAGCCATGCCTGAGACGGTGGAGGAATTCCGGGAACAGGTGCCGTTTACCACCTACTCTGATTACTTACCTGACCTTGTCCAAAAAAGGGAAGATGTACTGCCAGCAAAGCCCGCCATGTGGGTACATACAGTAGGCAGGGTCGGTGAGTACAACTTCAAGTGGGTGCCTCTGCCGCAGAGGTTCTTGGATGACTTTGAACGTGTGGCTGGTGGGATCGGGCTTCTGGCCTCGTGTGACTCGCGAGGCAGATTCCTGGTAAAAGAACATTTGAAAACCCTGGCGACCATGGCTTCGCGAGATTATGGCTCAGGCATCGTGGCATATCTGATGCAACAGGCGCTGGGCTTTGACCTGCTGCCCCAGGATATCGCCGAAATGACATTCCAGGAAAGGATAGAGGCCGGTTTTCAAGAGGCTCTGTCTCGGGGGCTCGATGCTTTTGGTGGTCTCCCTTCTATCCTTGTCTATGTTGGAGAAATGCTTAAGCAGGGCAGAATAGATGTAAACACTCGTTTCTTGCTATCTCGCCCCGGGGCGTTTGCTCGCTTCACCAAGGGTCTAATTAAGAGCAAAATGGCCCGGCGTGCCTTGCTGCCCAGGGATTTGTGGTCGGTCAGGGTGGTTGTAGGGGGAGGTACCGATACCGCCGTTTTCCGGGACAAGGTAGAGGAACTGTGGGGGAGGAAACCCCTGGAGATATATGGTGCTACTGAGGGCGGGATTTATGCTACCCAGACCTGGGACCATGAAGGCATGACATTCGTTCCCAACCTGAACTTCCTTGAGTTTATTCCTGAAAGAGAGTGCTGCAAGTGGCAACTGGATCATAGCTACCAACCGAAGACTGTGTTGCTGGACGAGGCAAAAGCGGGTGAGAAATACGAGATAGTCACCACGAATTTCCACGGTGGCATTATGACCAGGTACCGGATTGGCGACATAGTAGAGATAACCTCGTTGAGGAATGAAAGACTCAATATCGATATTCCTCAAATGCTGTTCTATAGCCGCGCTGATGACCTCGTTGATATTGCCAGTCTTGGTCGAGTGACCGAGACAGTAATCAGGGAGGCAATTGGGCAGGCTAACGTTCCTTACGTAGGTTGGGTGGTACGCAAGGAAGTAATTGATGGTAATTCTGCGTTGCATTTCTATGTTGAACTCACGGATGGTTATATTGCCAGTGCTGAGAGTGTGGCGACATCAATACGCGAACAGTTTAGGAGGTTAGATAGAAAATATCGCTCCAATTTCTATCGACTCATTGGTGATATCGAAACCGTGCTTGGCTTGAAGCCTGTACAAGTCACTTTGCTTCCCAGAGGTGCATTCTCTGGCTATGCGGCCCAAAGGCAGTCGGCAGG
>CAZLAL010000098.1:0-2665 GCA_964557455.1 uncultured Dehalococcoidales bacterium | reverse complement strand
TGTATCAAAGAACCTTTGCCAGAGCAAAGGGACGTCTCTGCCGCTTATCACGGGCTCGTTAAAGTAGTGTTCCGCGTGAGAAAACAATTCGTCTAACTTAGGCCACTTCAGATACAGTGCCTCGGCTTTTTCCTTCCAGGGCTGAAACAGGTCTACCCCTTCTACCTCAATTCCCTTAGCGTGGAGAAATCCCCTCTCGAACGACAGATTGTAGGCGTAGAATGGTCTGGGGAGCGTCGCAACGAGTCCGGCAAGCTGGGTGATAAAGGGCGCCTCGTCTTTCGAATTGCGGCAAATTATCTCGAGGCGGCTCCCTTGAATGTAGCCAAAGAGCACTATTTCATCACGGTCCACATCGAGGCCAGTAGTCTCCAAGTCAATTAAGGTCCCCTGTGGGATACCCAGCATTAACTCCCGACTGTATGAGGTAATCATGCCTGCGTCCGCGTCCTCTTGCCACTACTATTATACAAGCTGGATTACGCCAAGGATAGCAGCATGGGGTAGAATTGGAGTTGAGTGAGGAGCATGGGGCTGCAAAGTATAGGCAGGATTTTAATTCTGAGCGGAGCGTTTCTGGCCTTCCTCGGTCTGCTGTTATTCTTCTGGCAGCGGATTCCTCTCTTGGGCAAGCTCCCCGGCGATATATTTGTAAACAAGGGGAGCTTTCAGTTCTTCTTGCCCATAGTGACCTGCATCATAATCAGCGTTGTGCTTACCGTTATCCTGAACCTCGTCTTCCGCCTATTTCGGTAAATGTCAGAGCGGCACAACAGGCAAAAGGAAGGGCGAGCTCCATATTGTGAAGCTCGCCCCTGAATATCGTTATTCAGTTCTAGATCACCCTTACTCTTCCATTTCAGCTTGCGGCTGAACTGCTGTTGCCCCTCTTTGAGAGCCTTGCCTCATAAACGAAGAGCTCAGGGCTTCCAACTGCTCTCGGGCAGCGTACCCTTTCTGTCAACCTCAGCCCCTACTTACGCTGCCGGAGAGCTCCGATCGGGAAACACCCATCGGCATAACCAAGCTTCTCTCCGTGTCATGCCCCACCTCCTTGCCAGGCACCGACTCTTCTTTTGTCTAGCACAAGAATTCTAGCATGATGGACCGGGCCCTGTCAAAAACCAAATGGTGGGACTGTGCGCTCAATGTTCTGGTCGTTCGAGCTTGTGGCTATCAGGAACGTAGTTCCGAGGCAATCTGAGCTACAAAATTGTGAAGTGACAGGCTATCTCATCACTGGGAATAGAAGAACGCAAATCGTAATGACGTGTTAGTATTTGTGTTGAAGAAAGTCTCGCAATATGGATATCTGTGAACGGCTAAGGCGTGAGCTAGAAGAAGCTGTGCACAGGAGCAGGGCCGAGGGCATGCTCCTATCGGGAGGGCTAGATACCAGTGTTTTGGCTTTTCTGGTGCGGCCAAGTATAGGGTTCACAGCAGGTTTGAAGGATTTCCCTGCATCTGATTTCTTCTATTCGGATAAGGTCGCCAGGTTGCTGGGAATAGAGCATAGGAAAGTGGAATTCACGATTGAAGAAGCGATTGCCACTCTTCCTGAGGTCATAAGAGTGCTGAAGACTTTTGACCTCGCCCTGCCCAACGACCTTTCCGTATATTTCGCCCTTAAGCTGGCTGCAGAAGGCGGAATTCGTTCTATAATGACCGGTGACGGAGCGGATGAGCTATTCGCCGGCTATTCTTACATGGTCGAGCTCTCTGCTGAAGATCTGGACAAATACATAAGAAGGCTCTCACAAAACTGGCACTTCTCGGCTAATGAGCTTGGCAGGGCTTTGGGCATTGAAATAACGCAGCCGTTTCTGGATGAGAACTTTGTTCGCTTTGCCGTGGAGATGAGCCCCGATCTCAAGGTCAAAAACGGGCTAGGGAAGTATATCCTGAGGAAGAGCTTTAAGGACTTGATTCCGTCGGAAATAGTATGGAGAAAGAAGGAGGCCATAGAGTATGGCTCAGGCTCCACCAAACTACATGACATAATAGATAGCATGGTCAGGGACGAAGAGTTCCAATCGGCAATCGAGGAATTTGACATAAAGTTCATAAACAAGGAACACTTCTTTTACTGGCGTATCTATAATCAAGTTGTCGGAGAAATTTCTAAGGCCGAAGGCTCTGAGCAGAGCTGTCCCTGTTGTGGAGCAGCCATGGGTGTCTATCATTGCCCCACGTGCGGCTTCTGCCGTCCATTACTATGAAGCTCGCCTAGCTCCAAGAAAAGTACGGAATTGCAGGGAGAATGGACGGTTTTGTCTGCTGAGCGAGCGTAAGGAGCCCTTGACTGCAACAAATAGGAGGTGGTGAGTGCCGCCACGCCTGGACGGCTGCTCCATCAGGCCTTTCCCTGGGCAAGATTGGCAACAGTGGAAGTGGGCCGTTGGTCGCCAGTTTAGATATAGCAGCCCTGTGCGGCTCTCTCTGGGTTGGGGGCGCTTCGCCCCTTCCTTAGTATATTAGTCCGCCGGGAGTCGTGCTCTACCTGGTTATCCGTGTCCCGGTCTTGCCTTGGAGTGCTGCCAGGGCGGTTTCAGGGAGGGTTATGATCACCTCTCGCTTGCGACGCCGGGCAGCGTCCGTTTCCTCCAGAAACATTAGGGCAGCGCGTATCTTGGGCTCCATGCTTCCCTTGCCGAATTGGCCCTCG
>CAZLAL010000097.1:0-3558 GCA_964557455.1 uncultured Dehalococcoidales bacterium | reverse complement strand
GAAAGGTCGTTCTTATCTCCATGACTGTCACCTGCCTTTTTTGATTTATCCGAACCGTCCGGTGATGTAGTCCTCGGTCCGCTTATCTTTGGGATTGGTAAATATCTGCGATGTTGTTCCATACTCCACCAGAACACCGGCGCGACCCTCTGCCATCATGAAAAAGGCTGTCATATCCGATACCCTGGCTGCCTGTTGCATATTATGGGTAACTATGACGATAGTGTAAGTCTGGGCCAGGCTTCTCATTAAGTCCTCTATTTTGAGAGTGGCTACCGGGTCAAGAGCGCTGCAGGGCTCATCCATCAGGATGACTTCGGGCTCGACAGCCAGCACCCGTGCGATGCATAGCCTTTGCTGCTGTCCGCCAGACAAGGACAGGGATGATTGCCCGAGTTTGTCGCTCACCTCATCCCATAGAGCCGCCTGGCGCAGACTGTTTTCAACAATCTCGCGGAGTTCGATGCGGTTGTTTCTGCCGTGCTGCCTCGGCCCGAAGGCTACGTTGTCAAATACTGACATAGGGAACGGATTGGGCTTCTGAAAGACCATGCCTACCCGTTTCCTGAGGTCCACTACATCAACACATTTATCATAGATATTAACGTCATCAAGTCGGATATTGCCCTCCACTCTAACGCCGCTGATAATGTCATTCATACGGTTAAGAAGGCGGATGAACGACGATTTTCCACAGCCAGAGGGACCGATAATTGCGGTAATGGCGCATCGAGGGATTTCCAGCGAAATATCTCGAAGAGCCTGGAAGCTCCCATAGTAAAGATTTACATTGCTGACACTAATTTTTCCGTGCTTGCAGTCGCCATTATACAGTGCCATTTCAGACTGTACCTCTCATTTTCCTCTGATAACGGCTGGAAAGCCAGTTGGTTATGGCGTTGATGACTATTATCGTTATGATCAGTACCGCTCCAGTAGACATTGCCTTTTCGAAAGCTCTGGTCTCCATGGCAAGATAGAAAACGTGCAGTGAAAGAGTCCTTCCTCCAGAGAGAAGCGAAGCCGGCATGGCGGCGCTGCCCCCCATTGTAACATAGAGGCAGGCGGTCTCCTCAATAGCCCTTCCAATGCAGAGAATGACGGCCGTCACGATGCCAGGCAGGGCTGTGGGGAGTACCACTCTTGATATCATCTGCCAGCGTGTAGTCCCTAGTGCCAGTGCCGCTTCCCTGTGGATATAGGGTACCGATTTTATTGCCTCCTCGGAGGTCCGTATCATCGTCGGTAGTAGAAGACAGACAAGTGTCAACGCTCCCGACAAGATGGAGAAATTAAAGTGCAGAGCTGTAACGAAGAGGGCAAAGCCAAAGAGTCCGAAGATGATTGAAGGCACGCCGGCCAGGACCTCTACTCCGTAACGGATGAGCCGGGTAAGTCTATTGTCCGGCGCGTATTCCGCCAGATAGACGGCAGAGCCGAGACCGACTGGAACGAGAATTACAATCGTCAATGCCACAAGATAGATAGTGCTGACGATAACTGTCGAGATACCACCTTCTCCTGCCAATCCACCTTTTGGCGGTGTGAGCAGAAAATCAAGGCTGAGTCCGGGTATTCCCTGCACCAGCACATAGCCAATGACAACAAGAAGGATGAGCACAGTGATGACGCCACCGCCCCAGATATAAAGCATGGCCATTCTCTGGGTCCCTCTAGGTGACATTCTGAGCATGGATTCCTCTCTTCAACGCAATAACAGCGATGCTGTTGATCATCAGAATGAAGATGAACAGGACAATCGCGGTAGCGAAAAGAGCACTCCTATGTGTCCCTGCTGCGTAGCCAATCTCTACGGCAATATTGCCAGTGAGGGTACGCGCCGGGTCTAGCGGGGTTTCGGGGAAGTTAATAGAGTTGCCGATAACCATAATCATCGCCATAGTCTCCCCTACCGCTCTTCCCATGCCAAGGACAATGCTGGCGCCAATACCGGAACGGGCTGCCGGCAGCAATACTCTACGAATCGTTTGCCAGTGCGTGGCTCCCAGCGCCAGTGCTCCTTCCTTGTAAGTGGCAGGCACTGCCCGGATACTGTCCTCGCTGATACTGATAATAGTGGGCAAGACCATGGCCATCAAGACTATTGACGCGGCGAGCACACTAAAGCCATTGCCGCCAAGCTGGCGCACCGCTGGTACCAGCAGGACCAGGCCCACCAATCCATAGACGACCGATGGGATACCTACGAGCAGTTCCACTGCCGGACGCAATATCTGTCGAAGTCTGAAAGGGGCAACCTCAGCCAGCAGGATTGCACAGGCAATACCCAGCGGCACTGCCAGAAGTAACGAACCAGCAGTGACTGCCACCGACCCGACTATCATGGTGAGAATACCGTATTGCTCCTGCCCGGGACGCCACACCGTGCCGAACAGAAATTCCAGGGCCCCTATTTCTCTGAAGGCAGGCAATCCATCTCTAAGTATGAACACTGCGATTGCCAGGAGCACTATGAAAGACACTGAGGCACTGATAAATACAGCATACTTGGCCAGACTATTGGTAAAGTAACGTGACAACCTGCAGACTCCCTTCCCGCTGGGTAAGGGTTTGGCCCTTCAAGCCAATCCCTTACCTTGCATATAGCGTATTATGTTTAGATCACCGGGATGTAATCTTCGGCAACAATGGCCTGCCCTTCTGTACCCAGGCAGAAGTCGATGAACTCTTTGACCTTTCCAGTTGGCTCACCTAGGGTAAGGAACAAGAGCGGGCGTACTATAGGGTAGCTTTCATTAATGCAGTTTTCAACAGTGGCGGCAACGCCGTCAATATCGAACGCTTTTACAGTCTCATCAAGGTAACCAAACGAGAGAAAGCCGATAGAGTTCGGGTCACCGGCAACAGCGGTTTTTAGCGCACCGTTAGAAGATTGCAGTATGGCATTGGCCGTGACGAGATCATCGCCCATCACCATCTCCTCAAAAGCAGCTCTGGTGCCCGAACCTTCTTCCCTGGCAATCACGGTAATTTCCTCATCAGCCCCGCCGATCTGGCTCCAATTGGTTATGTTGCCGGCGAAGATTTCCCTTGTCTGATCGATGGAGAGATCGGTAATGCTCTGAGACCAATGAGACACTATGGCGATGCCGTCTCTGGCAAGAATGTGCACTACTAGCCCCAGGGTCTCTTCGGAAGGCTTAAGTGCCCGGGAAGCTGCGCCGATATCCACAGTACCATCAGCGGCAGACTGAACACCCACGCTTGAGCCCCCGCCTGCAACGGTTATCTGAACATCGGGATTATCGGCCATAAATGCATCTGCCAGATCCTGAGCTAATGGCTGGACAGTAGTGGAACCGGCTTCAGTGATGGTGGTAGTAGCCCCGCCTGAGCAACCGGTTACCACGATGGCTACAGCAAACAATAGTGCTGCCAGTAACGCTAGACTTTTACTGAATTCTTTCACTTTCAATTCCTTTCCTCCTTAAGATTTATTCGATTTCGATGGCTTGGAAGCGCTTCAGTCATCTAAAATCAGAATACAGGGTGGACTTTAAGGACGGTTTAAGGCCATGTTAAAATCTGGTTAAATCT
>CAZLAL010000096.1:0-5728 GCA_964557455.1 uncultured Dehalococcoidales bacterium | reverse complement strand
ACTATTGGTTACCTGAATAGGGGTGGTTGGAAATCCTGCAATAATGAGTGCTTCACCTAGCTGCGAGGTTGCATCAAGGGCCTCTGCCTGTTCCCGCGTGGACCACTTCAGGTCTAGATTATAGAGCAGGAGCACAGGTATGTCCGATGGACAAATCCCTACTGTCATTTCGGACTTCCCAATTTCATCACTCTCCTTCTTAAAGTCCGACGCGGTGTAAGCACAGCCCCGACGGACCGATCATTTTCCTATACTTGCCACTAATAGCAATCCTGCCTCTTTTTCAGACACCTTTTCCAATAATCGGATTGATTCAATACTCAATTACAGTATAACCTCCGTGTTTCCAATTAATCAATACTTTCTGGAAATGTGCGGAAATATTAACAGTCCCCGGTGAAATAAGGTTTGTCGGGGCCCGCTGTGGCGGGACAATCGCCCTCACCCTAATCCTCTCCTGTCCAGGTAGAGGAGATTGTTTATAGAGGGGGGCTTCTACCCTTCGCGACGATGGTGAGTGGGTGTTACCACTCATGTGAACCAGCTCACGGGCTTGCAGGGTGTGGTATAATCTAGGAGTAGTACGCGCTGTTAATGGCCGTACAATTTGAGACATCTAGTGAGGAGTTGAACAGCCTTGCCCTAGGGTCAGGCTTTACATGTTTCGCTACTATCGATACCTGCTGCTAGCCGGCCCACGGACGTTTCAATAGAATCGGGACCGGCAGAATTTCTGACGACCTAAATCATATGATGAACGTTGCATATATTTCAGCAGAATTTGCCCCGGGGCAGGAAAGAGTTTATAGAGTTTAGGAGTGGAATAGGGGGTAGAGATACAGTAGAGATACAGTAGAGATACAGTGGAGATGCAGTGGAGATTAGAGACTCATAGAGACTAATAGAGATAGAGTGGAGATTAGAGATACATAGAGACTAGAGACTAGAGACTGGAGACTGGAGATTAGAGACTCGTAGAGACTAGTAGAGATAGAGGGGAGATTAGAGATACATAGAGAGTAGTAGAGATAGAGTGGAGATTAGAGAAAGAGGGATTTAATGGAGTCAGTTGAAACACTAACAAATGCAAAACAGCAGGAGCTGTTATCACGGAAGATCAGCGAGCTACCTCTTAAAATGGAGGGCACGCATCTAGAAGGGTTGATTATCGGGCTCTATAAGGAACTGGAGGCAGCCGGTATTGCTTTCAAGCCAAACATCTATCTATCCGACAGTTGGGGTTGCCCCAATCAAGTCCCTGCCATTGGTCTTCCGTTCTATCTTGCGGAACCGGCGCTCTGCAATCTTCTCGGGCAGCTGAGTGGTATTGAAGTTGAAAATGATATGACCACGATGATGATACTCCGACACGAAGCGGGGCATGCGTTCAATTATGCATACCGGCTCTATGAGCAGCTAGAGTGGGAGGCTCTATTTGGGGCGTTTTCACAGCCGTATCAAGAGGAGTACCGGGTAGATGCATCTAGCACCCGTTTTGTTCATCATCTGGCAGGATGCTACGCTCAGAAGCATCCTGATGATGATTTTGCGGAAACCTTCGCTGTATGGCTCACACCTGATTCGCATTGGCAGACGGCCTATGCCGGCACACCGGCTTTGGGGAAATTACAGTATGTCGGGAGGGTAGCGGCCGAGTACGGCCAGAAGTCGCCGGTAGTGATCGGTGGAAGCGTTGACATGCCCGTTGAGGAGATAAAAGTGACCCTCAGCGAATGGTATGAGGCTGTTTACAAGAACCGCATTAATGAGGAGCAATTAGCCCAGATTATGCACCGGGGAGAGTCAGAATCCCCCAAGGTGATGGCGCGAGAAGCGGTGCTCATAAGTTCCCCAAGCTAGTGACAGATGTAGCCGTTCGGGGCAGTATTCAGCAGCAGATAGGGGCGCCGGGCGCCGATTTATCGGGACGAAGCAATCGGGTGGGGTGAAACGACACGCTCGAAGAAGGAGCAGGTACGCTCTCATAACCCCCTTTTATCCCCCTTATCTTAAGGGGGAGATTCGAGAGGAAATTGCCGGGCTTTTGACGGCAGAAGCACGGCAGACGAGACTGGTTGAGATTGAGCAAGCACGAGCGTCACGTGAATAATGAGCTGAGAACCGGGAGGTATAAAAATGGCTAATGACGCCGGGCAATTTGTGAGAGACCTGTGGGCGGCCTGGAATTCTCATGATTGGGAGAAGACCTCTCCCTTCTACACGGATGACTGTATCATGGAAGACTTACCGGTGAGGATTTGTCATGGTAAGCGAGAACTCGAAGCTTATTATAAGGACTTGCTTATAGCGTATGCCGGCCTGCATTTCGAAGCTAAGCGTCACTTCAGCAGCGATGATAGGATTGCCACAGAGTGGGTGATGAGCGGGACAGTTGCCGGAAACAGCCCAAGACTCAAAGGTAGCGGCAAAGGATTTTCGATACCCGGGGTGTCAATCCTGGAGCTTCGAGGCGGCAGAATCAGCCGTGAAACGGACTACTGGGATATGCATTCGGTGTTGCAGCAGCTGGGAATAGTCCCATCAAGCGGGCAGAAGTGACAGAATGGCAGCGACCGGACTCGAGCCAGTGAACGGGAACTTACGAGGGCCATCGTCCAGTATGGGCTAAAGAAGCCGGTCACTCCCATTATCGATTAACGAATCTAGTAGTCTGTTAGCTCCGTGACACGAAATAGCGGAGCGTTCAGCGGCAGAGAGAAGGGGCGAAGCGCAGGGACCACGGAGTTACAGTTTCCCTATGTAGGCAACTGAGGACCTGCTCTGCTATAATGAGATGAGAAGACATGTTTAAGAGACTACTGGTTCCGCTTGATGGCTCTCCTTTTGCATCGCGAGCGCTGCGATATGCCACCGAGGTTGCCAAACGCTTCGGCTCGGAGGTCATCCTGATTCAGGTAATAAAACCCGCAACCCCCGTTGTTAATGGGGGAGAGTTCGCCGGCATCACCGCGACCGCGGCGGAAATTGCTGTGCAAGCAGCGGAAGAGACGAATAAACGGAATGCCGCCCGTGCCGGGCGATATCTTAGAGGCAAAGTCCGGGGACTGAGGTCCCGAGAAATACAGTCCTCGTATCGCGTACTAATAGGGGAGGCCGCCCCTTCCATCATAGAATTCAGCGAAAAGGAAAAGATAGACCTGGTGGTTATGACTACCAGCGGCAAGAGCGGACTGAGGCGGGCCTTTCTGGGAAGCGTTGCCGACGCGGTAATCCGGCAGTCAGGGAAACCTGTGCTGGTCCTTCGGCCCCAGACAGGCAGCAAGAAGTGAAGTCAAGGCAGCACCGAGACAGGCAGCTGCGGTAGCTCGTGCCTGCCCAGATTTAACTTTGTATAAACGAACCCGTAATCGAGTATTTTCCCCCGTACAGGCAATGGGCCAATTTCAAATAGAGTCGATTAATCAATAAGGCCTGTAAAGCCAAAACGCAGATAAGGTACTAGAATGACACATTTAAATCTCAAGGAGGCAATGTAAGTTGAGGAGCGATCTTGATAAGCTAATGCGAGACTACAGTCTGGATGCTATTGTTGCTTTTGGCTCGGCATCAGACCCGGCATTCAATTACCTGACAGCTGGTTCTGACGTCCAAGATGCAATGTTCACGAAAACGCCGGGTCAGAAAGCCAGTATATGGCTAGGGACTTTAGAAAGAGAGGGCGTTAGAAGTCCGGATTTCGTACCCCACATTTTCGATCGTGCTTTGTATAGACGAGTGTTTTCTGAAACCGGCAGTTACGAAAAGGCTGAATTGGAGCTATATCTTCATGGTCTTGAATTTCTTAAAGATGTCAGGCGAGTTGCTCTCTATGGTCGGATGGAGTTTTCGTTTAGCTGCTTGCTTAGAGATGAGCTGAACAGAAGGTACCCCGGCCTGGAGATCGTTGATGATGCGACACCTACTCTGGTTGACCGCCTGAGAGCGACGAAAAGCAGCGAAGAACTGGCAAAGATAATCGAAGTTGCGCGGAAAACCTCCCGGGTGATGAACGAAACGCGTGATTATATACTATCTCATAAAATCAGTGGGAATCGTTTCATAAAAACCGACCATTCACCTTTGACCGTAGCCGATGTCAAAAGATTCACCCATTCTAAGCTTTTTGAGCTAGACCTGGAGGATAGCGAGGGGATGATTTTTGCTCCCGGTAGAGAGGGTACCATAGGTCACAGCACCGGGGAACCGGATACGCCAATACTGCTGGGAGTACCAATCATATTCGATTTGTTTCCCAGAGAAGCCAAAGGTTACTATCATGACGCAACACGTACGTGGTGCTTCGGAAACGCTTCTGATTACCTCATCAAAGTCTATGAAGATGTTCGCGGCTGTTTTGATTTTGTTGTGGACAAAGCTGCTCCCGGGATATCTTCAGGCAAGCTGCAGGAACTTACGTGTGATTATTTTCGGGAAAGGGGTTATCCAGTGGTCAAGGACAATCCCAACACAATCGATGGTTATATCCACGCATTAGGGCACGGCGTAGGTCTGGCGGTACATGAACCGCCATATATGGGAATAGGAGACAAAGACATATTGTCCAAAGGGAACGTTTTTGCTATCGAACCCAGCCTTATTGACACAAATCGGGAACTTGCCGTACGTATTGAGGATACCTTTTATATAAACAACGATGGCAAGGCAGTTAGCATAACCGCTGTTCCCTATGATCTGGTAATCCCGGTCAAGTAGTATTCAGACGATGAGCGCCTGCTCCAGGTCCTCAATCAAATCGTCAATATTCTCCAGGCCGACCGATAACCTGATAAGCTCATCGCTGATACCGACCTGCCGTCTATAGTCTTCCGGCATGGGGGCATGGCTCAAGGTAGCGGGATGTTCAACAAGAGAAGCGACGTCACCCAAAGACGCCGCCAGGGAAAAGACTTTGAGCTTTCTTAGGAAGCTATTGACAGCATCGATACCACCTTGCGGCTCAAAGGACACGACCCCGCCGAATCCCCTCATCTGTTTCCTCGCGATTTCGTGTCCTTTATGCGACTCGAGCCCGGGATAGAGCACCTTCTTCACTTTAGGATGCCCTTTAAGGTAGTTTGCCACGGCAAAGGCGTTTTCCTGATGCTGCTTCATCCTCACCGGTAGAGTCTCAATCCCGCGGAGCACGAGCCAGCAGTCGAAGGGGGCAGCACAGGTCCCCATGGCATCGAGCAGAAACTTCATCCTCTGGCTCAGTTCATCGCTGGTGGTTACGACAGCGCCGCCGATAACATCAGCGTGGCCGTTGAGATACTTGGTGGTGGAGTGGAGGACAAGGTCGACCCCGTATTCAATCGGCCTTGAGAAATAGGGACTGGCGAAGGTATTATCTGCCACAGTCAGCAGCTTGTGCTTCCGGGCGACGTCAACCGCCATCTCGATATCAACGATATTGAGCAGCGGATTTGAGGGAGTCTCCAACCACAACATCCTGGTATTGGGCCTTATTGCTTGTTCTATTTTTTTCGGGTCATCCATTCTGACGAAGGTGAACTCCAGGCCGAAGGCAGGCATCACATGCTGAAACAGGTCATAGGTCCCTCCGTAGATATCGTCCACCGAGACCACATGGTCGCCGGTTTTCAGAAGGTGCATGACTGTGGTCTCAGCCGCCATACCGGTGGCGAAGGCGAAGCCGGCCTTCCCGCCTTCAAGCCGGGCGATAGTATCCTCCAGGACCTTCCTCGTTGGATTTCCCTCACGGGAGTAT
>CAZLAL010000095.1:0-3435 GCA_964557455.1 uncultured Dehalococcoidales bacterium | reverse complement strand
CAGATAGACCAGCAGCCTCGTTCTCTCTGCGTGGCGGAGAAACTCGTTTCCCAACCCTTTGCCAAGATGCGCGCCTTCAACAATACCGGGAATTTCAGCAACAACAAAGTCTCTCCTATCGGCCGGCATCACGCCCAAAATGGGCTCCCTAGTAGTAAAAGGGTAATCGGCGATTTCAGGTTTGGCTCTCGATATCGCAGATAACAGCATAGATTTCCCTGAATTCGGAGGACCAACGAGGCAAATGTCGCTAATCAATTTGAATTCGAGGATGACATGCCGCTCTTCTCCCGGCTCACCCTTCCCAGCAATTTCGGGAGCCTGATTTACGGCCGTAGCAAACCGGGCATTGCCCAGACCTCCCCGACCCCCCCTGGCTACCAGAACCGCTTGCTCCGAAGCCGTCAAATCAGCCAAGACTGCCTCTTCTGTCGAATCACCTTTCGTTAAAACCATCGTACCCACAGGCACCGAAATAGCCAGGTCCTTCCCCTTCCCTCCATGCTTGCGACCACCAGTTCCTGCGCCACCTCGTTCAGCCACGAATTCCCTCCTGTGCCCAAGCCAGCTCAAGTCACCTACGTTGGAACTGGACACGATAACCACATTTCCACCCACCCCCCCATCTCCCCCATCAGGTCCTCCAAAAGGAACACGTTTCTCTCTCCGGAAGCTCACACAGCCATCACCACCTGACCCCCCAGCAACTCTAATTTCCTTTCTATACAGCATACCTTAATAACCTAGTATATACTTAATTATAGTAAGTAAGTAATAGTAGTAATTATAGACGATGTTATCTGGAGGTGACTAAAGCCAAAACGGTGGGTGGCTTACGGGAGAGGCGAGCCAGAGAAGAAACAAGTTATGCACAAGTTATCAGCAATTCTATGCCGCTTGATATGCAGGTCTGTAACTTTGCTGGGATTTAAGTTGCTTCTTGATCTGCGTGATCTGGTTAGCAAGGTTGGGGTTAACGCTCAGTTCCTTAGCTATCTTGTCATAGGCGTGGAGAATGGTGGCATGGTTTCTGCCACCCAGTTCCTTCCCGATCTCGCTCAGAGAGTAACCGTATCCTTCCCGGAGAAGATAGATAGCCACATCTCGTGCCAGAGTGGTCTTTCTGTCTCGTTTCTTATTGACTAGTTCCTCTTCGGCAATGCTGAAATAGCCGGCTACTGTTCTTAAGAGCAGCTTCGTGTCCTGCTTGGAGGTCATGGCTGTTAATAACTTGTTGATTGCCTGGGGAGTGATCTTGGCGCCGCTCAACTTAGCCTGGGCAGCCAAATATACTAAAGCACCTTCAAGCTGGCGGACATTTTCGCACACTTTTTCCGCGATGATGTGGAGGACCTCTTCGATGTCCGACATCCTCATTGCCTGTGCTTTGGCGCGTAAGATGTTGAGCCGTGTTTCAAAGTCCGGTGGCTGTAAGTCAACGACAAGGCCGCCCTCAAGGCGCGATTTTAGCTTGCTGCTAACCGGATACATGTCCTGGGGAGGACAATCAGCAGTAATAACGATTTGATGGTTATTGCCATATAGCTCGTTGAAGGTATGGAAGAAACACTGCAGAGTCTGTTTCTTGCCGATGAGGAAATGAACGTCGTCGAATAGGAAGATATGAATATCTCTGAATTTGTTGCGAAACTTATCAACTTGGTTTTCTCGCACAGCCGAAACGAAGCCATTGGCGAATTGTTCTGCGCTAATATAGGCTGCTTGCAGCCCATTGCTTGTTGTTAAGTGCCCGATAGCATGTAGTAAGTGTGTCTTACCTTGCCCCGTGCTGCTGTGAATGAAAAGAGGGTTATAGCTGCTGCCTGGATTTTCAGCTACTTCTACAGCGGCAGCGTAAGCGAGACGATTAGAGTCGCTGACGACGAAGTTGTCGAAGGTATACTTGGGGTTAAATGTATAGTGCGTCGCTCTGCTGCTTGTCCCGCCATCGTTTTGAGTAGCCAGAGGCCCGACTGAAAGCCTTTCGGCATTATATATCTCGAACCGGACGTCCATATCCCGGCCCATAATGTCAGCTAAGGTCTTCCTTATAAGAGGATAGAGGCGTTTAGATAGCCATTCGGCAACAAATACGTTAGGGACAGCGACGACAAATGTAGAGTCCTGACAGTTCAGGCCCTGGCTATCGCTGAGCCAGGTGCTAAAGTTTGCTTTGCTAACCTGAATTTGCAGCGTGCCGAGAGCACTCTGCCAAATCTCTTTTGCTGATTCCAATCTATCCCTATTCCCAACAAAACTCAGCCATGAAGATAGCTGAAAGCAAGCACCACGAAGCGGTTAAGATTTAATGACTGCGGAAGCTACTGGTTTGTTGTTAGTGATAGAATATCAGGTTTTGCCGAAGCTCCGCTAGGCAATGTTTGACATAATTGAAAATTTAATCGAAAATAGTTCACCTATGACAGTGCGCACGGTTTTTATGGGCAGCCCGCAGTTCGCTGCGACGATATTAGGGTTCTTGCTTGAGGCTTCCTACCAGGTGCTTGCCGTGTATACTCAGCCTGACAGGCCGGCCGGCAGGGGACGCGCGCTTGCTCCTCCTCCGGTGAAGAAGCTAGCTTTGGAGCGACAAGTAGCGGTCATTCAACCCCAGACTTTTAAATCAAGCGAGGTGTGGGAGAAGCTGGCCAGCTTTGAACCTGAGCTGATAATTGTGGCAGCCTACGGCGCTATTCTTCCCCGAGAGGTCCTTTCATTGCCTAAATTTGGCTGTCTTAACGTTCATCCTTCATTGCTGCCGCGGCACCGGGGTCCGTCTCCAGTAGCTAATGCGATTCTGTGCGGAGATGAAATGACCGGGGTTACGATAATGCTGATGGACCCAGGAATGGATACCGGGCCGATTTTAGCGCAGGAGAAAGTCGGCATTTCCTTCATGGATACCGCGGGCTCGCTTAGCTCCAAGCTGGCTGATGTGGGAGCGAGGCTTCTGGTGGAAATCTTGCCCAGGTGGCTGGAAGGCAAGCTGAAAGCGCAAGCTCAGGATGAGTCACAGGCCACGTATAGTAAGTTGATAAGCGGTAAGGAGGGCGAGATTGATTGGCACCTTTCCGCGCTCGAACTGTGGCGGATGGTCAGAGCTTACAATCCGTGGCCAGGCTGCTACAGCTGGTACCAGGGCAGACGGCTAAAAATTCATAAGGCTACTCCTATGGGGGATGGTGGGAGCGACCAGATAGGGAAAGTAATTCTCTCGGCGGAGCAGCCGGGTGTTGGGGTGGTAACCAAGCAAGGCGTGTTAGGTCTGTGTCTGATTCAGTTAGAAGGAAAGCGCGAAATGCCGATACAGGAGTTTGCGCGTGGGCAAAGAGACTTTGTTGGTTCCATTCTAGGGCGAAGGTGACTTCTCTTACCCGTATCAATCTGGGACAGCCGATACATCTTTGAGATACTTACTTAGTCGAAACCGAGCCA
>CAZLAL010000094.1:0-4231 GCA_964557455.1 uncultured Dehalococcoidales bacterium | reverse complement strand
CGGGACAGGTGAGACACGATTGCAGATTCCTCAGATTGGCCTGAGCAAGGTAGTGGATAGCTTCTGGCGGGCTTTTTGGGACCCGATGCCCGATGGCAGAAAGGTGCTCCTGATCTTGGGCCTGTCCGGTTTGATAGTAGCCAGGGTATTTTCTTCAAGAAGGGAGCGTTCCGTTCAGATGACATAAAGTTAGGAATGGCTATGTGATACGATTAGGTTGACTGTCGGCGTACAAGAATCGATAGGCCGACAACTTCGACGGTGCTCGACTGTCAGCAGCACAGACTAGCGAAAGGTCGCTCGATAATCCGCGGAGTATACTTTTGGCGGGACTCGATGCTGTTGGAAACCAGCCTCTATAGGCTTTACGCGAACATTTGACGACGTGGACATATGGGGTCATAATGAACTTTACAGGTGGGTTATGTTCCCTGGGTGCGAGGAGATGTCAGGATGACTAGAAAGAAGCCAGACTATTATGAGCATGTATATCAGATAATATCGATACTAAATTCGCAGCGTAACCCGAGGTCCCTACTCCATGCTATCGTTGAAGGTGTCGCTAAGGCTATGGGGGCCAAAGCTTGCTCACTTATGCTGCTGACGATGGAAAGGGATGTATTGCTGCATACTGTTGCCTATGGGCTGAGCGATTGGTATCTCCGAAAAGGGCCGGTAAAAGTGGGGACAATTATTTCCGAAGTTCTGAAGGGCAAGGCGGTGGCTGTTCTAGATGCAACTACGGATGAGCGTGTATTGTATCGAGAACAGGCTAAGAAAGAAGGAATCGCCTCGATGCTTTCGGTTCCTATCAGGCTGAGAGGAGAGGTTATAGGAGTGTTGAGGGTGTACATGGCAAAGCCATATCGGTTTACCAAGGATGATATACGGTTTGCGGAGACAATTGCCAACCTTGGCGCTGTAGCTTTGGAAGACCTGAGGGCGTATGACATTATTCAAAAGGATTACAGGACATTCCGGCAGGAAATGCTGCAATGGCGTGCCGAACTCGGGGATGAGGGATTGATGGGGGAGACTGTTGAGCCCGCAGAAGAGCAGGGCATTAAGATGCCCCCGGGTGGGTAAAATGAGCAGAACTGTGGGCGATGATAGCAGAGCTCAACGGGTAAGCTAGTGGATGGTACTTAGCTCGCATGAAGAGGTAGTCGGTGGTCATCGCATGTAGCCGGAGAATTGGGCAGTTTTTCGGAGCACATGAGAGGATGGCACACATCCTGTTCTAGTGCCGGGAGGTGGATTGCCTATCAACCGATTGACATAAATGCCCTAGCAGTTGTGGTAGACAAGTTCTGTGCCACAGGTTGCTTTCGTTGAGACCCGAAGCGCACTTCAATTTTGGGAGCATCTGCCCAGCACTGCGGGCTTTCCCTTGCTCCAAGTTGACAGAGCGTTGACAGGGGTCATGTGATGCCGCGACGGCTGATTTCGTGGCAAGACGCTTGAAGTGATTCATATAGGAAAGGTGAGAAATGCCTAGACTACGGTACGTGATCGTGGGGTTGGCAGTTGCTTTGGTGCTCTATTTGTTATTGTGGCCGGTGTCGATAGACCCTGTTGGCTGGACCCCGTCTGATAATCCAGGTTTGACCGGACCTTACGAAGCGAACGACAGGTTGGCACAAGCTGAGCTATATTCACTTGATGGTGGCTACGGTCCTGAAGATACCGCGCTTGGTCCGGACGGCTTGACTTATACCGGCCTAGCTGATGGCTCAATCGTACGTTTCTCACCTGATAAGGGTGACACCCTGGAAGTGATTGCGAATACGGGTGGTCGGCCTCTGGGGCTTGACTTCCATGATAACCGGCTTTACATCGCAGATGCGTTCGTCGGTTTGGTGTATATTGATGATGCCACAGCAGCATCAGGCCAGGAGGTTCAACTGGCTACTGACAGCGTCAATGGCGAGACGATGATATTTGTGGACGATGTCGATGTCGCCTCCAATGGCACGGTCTGGTTCACAGATGCCTCGACCCGCTTTGATCAACATGACTATGTTATTGACATCACTGAGTCGCGGCCCAGCGGGCGCTTGCTCACCTGGAGCCCAGACAGCGGTGAGACAACGGTGCATGTAGATGAGCTAGGGTTTGCCAATGGTGTGGCCCTCGGATCGGGTGAGGCTTACGTACTGGTAAATGAGACCATGCGCTACCGTATCAGGCGGTATTGGTTGCTGGGCGACAAGGCGGGCCAGACCGACATATTTATCGAAAACCTGCCTGGGTTTCCCGATAATCTGAGTTACGACGGCGAGGACCTCTTCTGGGTAGCGCTGGTATATCCCCGTGATAAAACGATAGATAGCGTTATGCCGAGACCTTTCCTGCGGAAGATAATTATGCGGCTGCCTGAGGCATTACGGGTAAGTGAGCCCAACCCGATAGGTCTGGTCCTTGCCTTAGATCACAACGGAAATGTTGTGCATAACCTCCAGGATCATACTGGTCGCTACCACACAATTACCAGCGTCAATGAAGCAGGCGGTATCTATGGCTGGGCAGCCTAACGCAACCATACGTGGCTAGGATTTCCATTCCGTAAACCAGTTGTTGAGTGATGTGAGGCTAATATCCGAATATATACATAATCCTAGCTGATTACCTGTAGCGCAACCACTCACTATCTTGTTAAAATTTGCTAACCTAAGTCTCGATTGCGGCCGCTGGCATTATGATTCATATTGTTGGTTCGGTGAATCGCTAGTATAATGGTTTTCAGGTAGCTCTCTTAATCGCTTCAAGGAGGTCTCAATGCACATAACTAGCTTGGATAAGGTGAAAAAGATTGTTCTGGAGATGGAAGGCGCTAAGGGTGTCTATAAGCAGATTCCTTTATCGAGAAAGGATGGAGTGCCGACGGTCTCATTTCGGGTATTTAGCATTGAGCCAGGAGGATATACCCCGTTCCACCAGCATGGATACGAACATATGAATTATGTGATAAATGGTGAAGGAGTCCTGGTCGCCGAAGATGGGGAATATAAGTTGAGACAAGGTGATTTCGCCCTGGTCTTACCTGCAGAGAAACATCAGTTCAGAAACCGTTCTGACAGCCAGAACCTGGTGATAATCTGCGCGGTTCCCAAAGAGTATGAATGAAAATCCAAATGGTAACAGTGGGGCCTTTTGTCAGCCAGTTAAACGGTAATGTAGTTCTTGTTGAATCCAGACTGAAGAATTGCTGCAGAATTACCATGTGAACCTGCCGGCTCACTAACTATGATTTCAGACCTTCACTCCCGTATGGCGGCAATCTACGTCCGTAGGGTACATTGAAAGGGGAGATGCGAAGGATGCTGTGCTCTGTGTCATGGGTTTTGTTGACAACGGATATGGCCGGTGATATAGTCTCGTATAGATTGAATGTTCGTTCAATCACGTAGGGGAAGATTGGCTCAGCAGTTCACAATTCGAACCTTCAGCAACGACGAAGCTTTGGTCAAAGAACGTAGAACTCATATAATCCGATGTTCTACAAAGCTGTTCACCAGGAAAGGGTATGAGCGAAGCAACATGCGTGAACTGGCTAAGGCTTGCCAGATGAGTGCGGGTGCGCTGTATCATTATTTTGGCTCCAAAGAAGAGATCCTGTATTCGATTATTGATAGCGCTACGTCAGAGCAGGCCGGTTTCATGGAGGACTGTGCCAATCAACTGGCAGGGGCAAGCCCAACGATGGCCTTAGTAGAGGTTATGAAGAAATTTTACGAGTGGCATGATGACAATCAAGATGTTACCTTGTTTGCATATCAAGAGACGAAGAACTTGCCCGCGAATGCTCAGCAGAGCATTTTCGACTCCGAAGCGCGGATATCGAATGTATTTGAGAAATTACTGATCAGGGGCATCGAAGAAGGCGAGTTTGACGTTAAGGACCCCAAGCTACTTAGCCATAACATAGTCGTTCTCGGGCATGCTTGGGCCCTCAGGCGTTGGCATCTAAGGAAACACTGGAATTTCAAGAGATATTTGAAAGAACAGGTGGATGCTATATTGAGGATAGTCACGATAGGCGAGAACACTCTTGTCGTTAATAAACAGGGAAAGGAGTCATTTCAGTGATTACTTTAAAAGAAGGGAATTGGCGCATTCCGAAATGGAACAGGAAGGTATTTGCGGTTGCCGGGGGTCTGACAAATTATAAAAAGTTCTGCCCGGAAATGAAGCTCGAGGAGCAAGTGATGGTGGCATTCCGGCAGATGCT
>CAZLAL010000093.1:0-2660 GCA_964557455.1 uncultured Dehalococcoidales bacterium | reverse complement strand
AAGGAGGAGAGATGAAACTACAGATTCTGGGGAAAAATAATGTGGAGATCTCAGAGACAATACAGGCATATGTTGAGAAGAAGGTTGGCAAACTGGGTCGTTACTTGTCTACCTTGGATGAAGGCAAGGTGGAAATCTCACGGGAAGGTACCAAGTTGCCTGAGCAGCGATTCACTGTCCAGGTTACACTTGACAGCAGGGGTGTCTTGATCAGGGCTCAAGAACGGTCCAAGGATATGCACACAGCTATCGATAAGGTAGTCGATGTGCTATCCAAGCGGATCAAGCGATACAAAGGCAGATTATATGATAAGAGGAAGGGCGCTTCCTTCGCCCGGCAGGGAACGGCGATTGAAGAGGAGCCAATCGAGGCCCCCAAAAGAGTGGTAAAGACCAAACACTTTCTGATAAAGCCCATGAGCATAGACGAAGCAATACGCCAGATGGAGCTTCTAGGGCATAATTTCTTTCTGTTCATGGATGCCGATACTGAGAAGCTCAATCTATTGTACCGCCGTGATGATGGCAATTACGGTCTGATTGAGCCGGAGCAGGGATGATAGACATCAGAAATCCTGATTTCTAATCTCCAGACTAATCCAAGTATCCAAATGCGAAAACTCAAACATCTTAAGCATTGGTACTTGGTGTTTTCATATTCTTGAGGATTGCGTCTTAGGATTTAGGATCTGTATGTTATTATCGAGGCCTGGAGGAATTTCCTACTTCGCGATTCGGGGAAAGGCTCGCCTTTTTGGCGTTGGTGGAGCTGATGGGATTCGAACCCACTACCTTCTGACTGCCAGTCAGACGCTCTCCCAACTGAGCTACAGCCCCGTGGTGCAAGAATATAACAGAACAGCTTGGGAAACTCAAGTCGAAGCAATCCGACAAGGCTCCTGACTTACGCCAGTCGTGGCACTCGCCTTAACCAACAATGGCGCCTCAGGAGGATTATCAAACTTCTTGAGCTATGTTAAGAGCCTACGCCCAGCCAGGCCAGCAGGGACCCCAAACCATAGTATCCTAGGTAGGCTAGCGCCATGTTCTTGATTGTTCTTCCTCCCAAGGTTGCCAGGAAAAATCTTATCCAACCGAAGCGAAGCGTGCCCAGAATTACGGCGAAGGGGTAATAAATGGGGCTAATTAAGCATGCTATGAAAAAAACAGCTTTGGAACCGTGCCGGTCGACAATGTCGCTGAAGCGCAGGTAAAGGCTGCTGCTGGTGTCTTTGAGCAAGCTTCGGCCAGCGTACCCGGTGAAATAAGCACCGACAGCACCCATAGTCTCACCAATCCCAGCCACGGCTCCGACTATGGCAGGATTCAGTATCCCACCCAGTGTGAATGTCAGAACAAGGCCGAAACCGGGCATAACCAGGGTGCCACTGGCCAGCACGTTGATAAAAAAGCAGCCAAGATAGCCCCAGTGTGCTATCTGTTCGATGTAGCTTCGCTGATGAATGATAAAGAGAGATAAGCCTATAGTGACTGCCAGAAATGTGCCTCCTATTATGGCTTCGCGTTTAGTGGGTTTCCTCATTAGACTCGTCTTTTGTGCAGCAAATGTCCAGTTAGGGCATAATCTCACCGACAAAGCTCTCCCTGACTTACTGAGAACTGTCCCTGTATTTTACTACGTATTCCTCCCGGAACCTTATAGTCTTCTCACGGGCGACCTTCACGATCTAGGGACGAAGGCATCAGGTCATTGTAGCCTAGCCACATAACTATTAATAGGCACTCCGAGTGAATCTGCTACAGGTTGACATTTGGCTTTGAGACAGTAGAAAACTCTCCCTTCTGAGGGGTACTCCGACAAAGCCTCATAGTTTCCCATTCCTTTCGCAAATACAAGGTCCGCGGACTCAAATTCCTGTCTGAACTGAGCTGAAGCCCAAGACAAAATGATTCCCGGCGAGTCTACACCTGTGCTCATGACTCTCTCGAACTCAGCCTCCAGGCCAGATCTCTTGACGTCGTCTAAGGTCAAATCGTTTTGCACAGGTGACGGTTTAACCGCATAGATGACTTGGGCGAATCGCCTCATGTGTTTGACCAGAGGCAGGTCGAAGTAGATCTCCCCGGCGTTGTCTGCGAGATATAGGACTTTGGCGGCCCTCTTTAGCTTTGCCTCAAGATGCTCCGAATCATCTACGGAAAAGTCAACGGGTTCACTGATATGCTGTCTAATAGAACTGGCTTCCGTGAAAAAATCGATGGCATTGGCTGCAGCGGCCAGCTGCAGGCAACCCCGGAGATCATTATTATTTCGCTGTCTTAACTGACTGTATGATTTCCTGGCGAGCATCATCTCGCTTTCCTTCATTGCCCGATAGGGATCCGGATTACCAGTCACTTCTCTTATTATATTGTGAATCTTGCCGGCAATCACAATGGATATTTGGCTATAGGAGAACTCACTGTCTAATATCTTGATGGCTTCTCCTATTGCTCTCTGCCTTAGCGAAAGGTCATTTGTGGCCAGCTCTGCAGCCTGAACGATTAATCTGCGTATGCATTCGTAACAAGTTGGTGTCAGTTTCATTTGGTCGCTCTTTTCAGGTTTGAGCGGGTTGCGTCCCTGTATTATAATACTGTTGGCTATGTTTGAGAAGCTGGAACTGATACAAAAGCGCTATGATGAACTGGGTAGGCTC
>CAZLAL010000092.1:0-8688 GCA_964557455.1 uncultured Dehalococcoidales bacterium | reverse complement strand
GCCCTACCGCACGGCCATCGGCTATGTTCTCACTCTGTTAGGAGAAAACGCACTCAACGACGTCAGTGCGACGCTGAATGGAATGGAAGGGAGACAATCCCAACTAGCTTCTATCAGGGGAGTTAGTGCGGTTGAGGTGGAGATCATCAAACGCCAGATAGAAAGGAAGCTAAATGCGCCGCTTACTTCAAGCATGGGTCGGCTTTTCGATGCCATATCAGCGCTGCTGGGCATAAGGGGCGAAATAGACTACGAAGGACAGGCTGCGGTGGAACTGGAAATGGCTGCTCAAGCCTCTCTCATCGCTGGAGAACTCGATCAGACAATCTCGCGGGCTCAGGAAAACTACCCATATCGGATAGTGGAAGAGGAAGGAATGAGAATTATTCACCTTAACGACCTGCTCTCAACCGTGATAGGGGACTTGCGTCAAGATGTCTCAAGAGGGATGATATCAGTGAAGTTCCACAATACCTTAGCCCAGATGGTAAATGAGATGTGTGCGCTGATAGCCGATGAGACCGGCGTCACTCAGGTCGCCCTAAGCGGCGGCGTATTTCAGAACCGCCTGCTATTGAGAAAGACAGTCAACTTACTGGAAAGCAATGGTTTTCAGGTCTTTACCCACAGACAAGTGCCCTGTAATGACGGTGGCATATCCCTGGGCCAGGCAGTTATTGCCAATTTCGCGTGATGCAGATCCCTGTACTCTGGCAAATCAGGCCTGCAATGGCACGAGCTGGTTTGTGAACCGCACGGATGTGTTTAAATGTCCCTGACATACCTGGGCTAGACAGAAGTATGGGAGATGATCGTACTACATGGGGTGAGTGCCCCATTTAAGGGTAAATCTCTCCTTGACCTGCGGATTGACCAAGCCTTGAGGCCACTCTCCTCTTAACACTCTGGCTGCCTGTTCCCAGGGCCAGCGGAATAGTTCTTCCTGCGACTCTTCGGAATAGTAAGCAAAGTGGCCGGTAATAAGAACATTGTTAAGCTTGAGCAAGGGATTATTGGGGTCAGGAGGCTCTGTCTCCAACACGTCTAACCCGGCACCGGCAATAAGCCCCTCTGACAGGGCGGTATAAAGAGCCTGTTCATCCACGAGTTCTCCTCGAGCCGTATTAATGAAATAGGCGGTGGGCTTCATCCTCTTGAATTGCTCAAGCCCCATCATATGCCTCGTTTTTGAACTGAGAGCGGTATGCATGGAAATAAAGTCTGACTCTTTGAGCAATTGGTCCAGTTGTACTGATTCTACTCCCAGGGTCTCAAAGAGGCTTTGAGGCACATGAGGAGAGTAGACAATGATTCTCAATCCAAAAGCTGTGGCCTTTGGCACAAGTGTACGGGCTATATTGCCAAAACCGATAAGACCTAAGGTCTGCCCGGATAGCCGATGTAACGGCCTCAAAGCGCTGAGGTAGTCTGCCTGGGTACTCCATTTTCCAGTCCTTATGTCAGGAAGCAGTTGGTAGAACTTCCTACCACAGGCAAGAATAAGCGCCATAGCATGGTCTGAGACCTCTTCCAAGCAGTAATAGGGAACATTGGCAACACAAATGGCCTTTTCTGTAGCCGCTGCCAGATCCACATTGTCATAACCTATGCTCGTAAGCGCAATAAGTCGGCATTTGTTCAGCTTCTCGATCACTCTGGGACTGAAGGCGTAGCCGGGCGTTATCCGGATTCCCACTGCTATGATGGCATCAGCTTCAGAGCAGGCGGCGATAAGCTCCTGCTCAGTGGTACAAAAGGTCTTTTCCACCTCGGCCCCCAATTTGGTCACCAGCCCATCATACACGGGAATTATCCCGGGGACGTAGAAGGTATGAACTACTTTGGAGCTCAGACGTCTGCCTCACTCTCTGTTTTGATTATAATATACTATCACATAGGGGATTCAGGTCGATCCAGCCAGCAGCGGAAATAGGAAGTATCAGGCAAAGAAGCAGCTAAATAGGAGGCACAAATGTCTGATGTTATAGCTAGAGTAATATCACAGAAAGGGACTTGCGCGGCTCAACACAAGGTTGGTGACGAGTTCGTTATTGGACAGGAGACTCCAGCCGGACTCTGTTCATGGGCCTTTTACTCGCTTTTTCCTTTTGCCGAGGTTCTGCAATTTGGGGGCTCGTTCCCTTGGGAAAAAGACCCGGACAAGGCTACGGTGGCTTGTCCGGACCCGGCAAACCCGGTGGTATTCGAACTGAGGCGGACTTCGTATTCACGAGGTAAGCGAAAGGCTTCACGTTAGTCTTAGCGACTAAGCTGGCCCTTTAGATTTGCGGCTTTGCGCTCGTGCCTATCAGCTGCTACCGTACAGGCGATGCCCAGGCAGACAAGTGCAATTCCAAAAAGCCCGAGCAGACTCGATGACACAAAAAGCACACCAACACCCATCATTCCCACCGTTACAAGGACTATAGCCAGAATAATGTACATATTTGCCCTGTCTTTGGCTCTATCGATCTCCCCGTGAATCGGTAGCTCTCGCCATCCTGCGTCTTCCTCAGCTAACCTTGCCCCGCAGTTAGGGCACAACACCGTACCCTCGTCTATTTCCGCTCCACAATATGGGCAATGTGACATGGTCATCCCTCCCGATTGTGTATTCGTGAGCTTGATTATAGGATATTATAAGACAACTCCCACCAAAATTCAGCATCTTCGAATACTGTGCGTGGGGAGACTATTGCACAGTGCAACAAAGCTCTGGTACGGCTCGCAGTAATGCGGCAGCGCCAGCCTTTCTAGATAACACCTAGCGCTTCAGCCAGGGCATCATATCTCTGAGCTTCCTGCCCACGACTTCGATTGGGTGTTCTGTCTCTTTGCTTCTCATAGCATTAAAGCTGGGGCGGCCGGCCTGGTTCTCTAAGATCCATTCTGTAGCAAAGCTGCCGTCCTGAATCTCTGCCAGGATCTGTCTCATTTCATCCCTGACCAGATCATTGATGACCCGCGGGCCCCGCGTATAATCTCCGTATTCTGCTGTATCACTGATAGAATAGCGCATATAACTCAAACCGCCTTGATATATGAGATCAACGATGAGTTTCAGCTCGTTGCAGACCTCAAAATAGGCAATCTCAGGTTGATAACCCGCCTCTATCAACGTTTCAAAGCCGGTTTTTATCAGGGACGAGACTCCTCCACAAAGTACGGTTTGCTCGCCGAAGAGGTCGGTCTCTGTCTCTTCGGCAAAAGTTGTTTCTAGGACCCCGGCTCTAGTGCAACCAATCCCCTTGGCATAGGCCAGAGCCACCTGTTTGGCCTTTCCAGAGGCATCTTGATGGATAGCCACCAAGGCTGGAGCCCCCGACCCTTCAGTATAGACCCTTCTAAGCATGTGGCCCGGAGATTTGGGCGCTATCATGCTGACGTCAACTCCTGTCGGAGGTACTATTTGGGAGAAATGGATGCTGAAACCATGAGCAAACATAAGCGTCTTACCCGGCTTCATTTCTTTCTCAATTGACTGCCGGTAGATACTGGGCTGTAATGTATCCGGAGCCAGCATGACAATAATGTCTGCCTTCTGAGCTACTTTAGCGGTAGTGGTTGGCTTAAAACCATCCTTCTGGGCTGCTTGCCAACCTTTGCCCCCTTCTTGGCTGGCGATAATGACTTGACAGCCGCTATCTCTGAGATTCTGGGCATGCGCATGTCCCTGGCTCCCGTAGCCGATAATGCCAATCGTTTTCCCTTTAAGTAGACTTAGCTTAGCATCCTTGTCGTAGTAAATCTTGGCCATAATGCCTCCTTTCTGATCTTTGGTTTTCAGGTATCACGGGTGAATTAAGATCTGCTTCCGCGAGTTAAGGCTATCCTGCCGGTTCTCGACACCTCCTTAATCCCAAAATCACGCAGAAGCCCGAGCAGAGAATTCACTTTATCTTCGTCGCCGGTCACCTCCACTGTCACCGAACTGGGAGCAACATCAACTATGTTAGCCCGGAAAATATCTACGATTTGCATAATGTCGCTTCTTGTGGAGGCGGTAGCCTTGACTTTGATCAAAGCCAATTCCCTGGCCACCATCTCTCCTTCACTTATATCAGAGACTTTAACCACGTTGATTAGTTTCTCCAGTTGCTTTCTAACTTGCTCCACCTGGCCGGAGTCGCCCTCAACAACAAGCGTCATGCGAGACAGACTAGAATATTCGCTACTGCCTACGGCCAGACTTCGAATATTAAACGAGCGCCGCCGGAATAAGCTGGCTACTCGATTAAGTACCCCCGGCTTATCTTCGACCAAAGCTACCAGAGTACGTTTTGTATTAGACAATTTGCCTCTCCAAAAGCACCTTAATAATTGCTTACTGTTCCTATATCCGGTGTTCTGAGAAGATCTGGCTGTGGTGTTTCTAGGGTTATACTCAAGCTTTCTCCCGGCGGCACCATGGGGTAGACATTCTCCTCAGGCTCAACCAGAAAATCTATAAGAAAAGGTCCTGGATACTCCATAGCCTTCTGTATAGCCGGGATGACTTCCTCTCTGCGTTTCACCCTGATGCCAGGGATATCATAGGCTTCGGCAATCTTGACAAAATCTGGATTCCACAGCTTTGAGTCGGTGTAGCGACGCTCATAAAACAACTCTTGCCATTGCCTTATCATACCAAGATAACCATTATTAATGATGGCTATTTTTACTGCAATGTTTTCCTGGGCTATAGTGCCTAATTCTTGAATGGTCATTTGGAAGCCGCCATCGCCAGCAACACACCAAACCGTCTCCTCAGGACGTGCCACTTTGGCTCCGATGGCAGCAGGAAGCTCAAATCCCATCGCGCCTAAACCACCCGAAGAGATGAGGCTGTCTGGCTTAATGTACGTGAAATGTTGTGCTGCCCACATTTGATTTTGTCCGACACCCGTGACTATTGTCGCATCGCCTTGCGTGGCCTCATAGATGTGGTGAACAATGTATTGAGGCACCAGCTCATCATTTTGCCTGATTTCCAGCGATGGATGGTCATGCCGCCATTGCTCTATTTGAGAAAGCCAGTCCACATGCTCTTTTCTTTCAATCTGTTCATTCAGGCTTGTCAGTACGCTCTTTACATCCCCGACTAGTGGGAGCTCGGCGGCGATGTTCTTTCCAATCTCTGCGGGATCGATGTCAATATGGATAATATGGGCGCTGGGAGCGAACCCTCTAGTATTCATGGTAGCCCGATCATCGAATCTCATGCCAATAGCGATAAGAACGTCGGCATTTTGCACGGCCATGTTAGCGTAAGCCATACCATGATGGCCTAGCATGCCAAAATTGAGTATATGATTTCCCGGGAAAGAGCCTAGACCAAGAAGCGTGTGCACCACCGGTATCTGTGCTTTCTCAACGAGTTCCCTAAACTCGTCGTAGGCCTGAGAGATGATTATTCCCCGACCAGCTATAACGAGTGGCTGCTCAGCTTCGTTAATGAGCTTCGCCGCTTTCCTAATCTGAGCCGGGTGGCCGCGGGAGACAATCTTATAGCCCGGTAAATCAATCTTATCGGGATAGACAAATTCTGTTTGTTCTTGTTGGACATCGCGCGGGATGTCAACAAGCACAGGTCCCGGCCTCCCCGTTTGGGCAATATAGAAGGCCTCCTTGACCGTTTTAGCCAGCTCAGCAACGTCGGTGACAAGGTAGTTGTGTTTCGTGATTGGTATTGTAATACCTGCGATGTCCGTTTCCTGAAAGGCATCCTTGCCAATAAAAGGTGTGGCTACCTGGCCAGTTATGGCTACCATGGGTGCAGAGTCCATATAAGCGTTGGCAATGCCGGTAACGAGATTAGTAGCCCCCGGCCCGGAAGTGGCTATACAGACGCCCGCCTTATGTGTAGCTCGAGCGTAACCGTCAGCGGCATGAGCCGCCCCTTGTTCATGTCGAACCAATATGTGTCGCAGTTGAGGATATTGGGTGAAGGTATCGTAAATCGGTAAGACGGCACCACCGAGAATGCCGAAAATAACCTCCACACCTTCTTTGATTAGACTCTCACAGAGAATCTGAGCACCAGTCTTTTCCATATAATATTCCTTAGCGAGCAAATACGGCTCCAGCGCTAGCTGAGCTCACTTTGTCGCTATACCTCTTGAGATAGCCGGTCCTAATCCTTGGTTTAAAGGCGCGCAGTGAAGTCAACCGTTGCTTGATCTCACTCTGGCTCAGTTCCACCTCCAATTTGTGGTCAGGTATGTTAATGCTGACTATGTCGCCATCCCTCAAGGCCGCTATTGGACCTTTCTCTGCCGCCTCAGGGGAGACATGCCCGATGGCTGCTCCGCGCGTCCCTCCAGAAAAACGTCCATCTGTAATAAGAGCTATCTCCCGATCCATACCCATACCGGTCAGCAGCGCGGTAGCTGCTAGCATCTCCCGCATTCCCGGGCCTCCCTTCGGGCCTTCGTAGCGAATGATGATTACCTCGCCTGACTTAAATTTACCCTTCATTATCGCCGCGGTGGCCTCTTCTTCACTGTTGAAGACTCTGGCTGGGCCGCGATGAACTAACATGCCAGAAGCCACTGCTGCGCTTTTGACCACGGCGCCTTCAGGCGCCAAATTGCCGAACAAAATGCTGATACCACCTGTAGCGGCATGCGGTTGCGATAGGGGTCGGATTATCTCTCTATTTTTGACTTTGGCTTTCCTGGCTATGTCGCCAATAGAGTTGCCCAAAATCGTGTTCGCGTTAAGCTTCAGCAGTCTCGATAGCTCGTGCATTATTGCCGGAATGCCGCCGGCTAGGTCCAAATCTTGAATATGGTAATCGCTGGCCGGGCTCAATTTACAGATATGGGGAACAGAGTCGCTGATCTGATTTATCAGGGATAAGGGAAATGATATTCCAGCCTCGTTCGCTATAGCAGTGAGATGCAGCACGGAATTTGTGCTGCCACCCAGGGCCATGTCCACTGCGAAGGCGTTGTAAAGAGAGTCCTTGGTGATGATATCCGTAGGCCTGATGCCTTTGGCTAGCACTTCCATGACTTGTTGCCCGGCTTTGTATGCAAGTTCGATCCGCCGCGCCTCCACCGCCGGTATTGTGCCATTACCCGGCAAAGCCATCCCGAGGGCTTCGCTGAGACAATTCATAGTATTGGCCGTGAACATGCCGGCACAGCTCCCGCACCCAGGACAGGCGACCATCTCCAATTCCTCCAGCTCAGCCTCGCTCATCTTACCTTTAGTTACTTCGCCGACTGCCTGAAATACACTGATAAGGTCAACGGATTTGACAGCCTTTCCATGGACAAGCTTACCGGCCAGCATGGGGCCGCCGCTCACAAAGACAGAGGGTAAATTAAGCCTGACTGCTGCCATTAGCATGCCAGGCACAATCTTATCGCAATTGGGAATGAACACCAGTCCGTCGAAGGCATGAGCCTGAGCCATGATTTCAACCGAGTCAGCAATAAGTTCCCGGCTGGGCAAGCTGTATTTCATTCCGGGATGGTTCATCGCGATACCGTCGCAAACGGCTATGGTATTCATCTCAAAAGGCACCCCACCCCAGCTGCGAATCCCTTCCTTTACCTTCTTGGCAATCGTTTGCAGATGAATGTGCCCGGGGACAATCTCGGTGAAGCTGTTGATTACTCCAATGAATGGCTTGTCCCAGTCAGCTGAAGAACAACCAACAGCGCGCAACAGCGACCTGTGAGGCGCTCGCTCAATTCCCTTCTTCACCATGTCGCTGCGCATTTAATCTACGCCCTCATAAATCGAATATCCGCCTACCATAGCATAATGTCTGACTAGCGTCAATACGACGTTTTCGCGTTAAACTAACGGTCAGCTAGCTCTGGATTTACAAACATCTTTTAGGGAACTACAGTTCTATGAAGGAAGAGCCTTTCATACCGCTACGTATTGATCGTGCAGACAGAGCTGAACAGAAATCCCGGCAAGTGTCTCCTCGTTCGTCTGGCTATCACCTTCATCAGCGTCGAAATGCTGGCTGTAGTAGCAAGCTTCTGCTTTGGCAGCTAGCCGTAGAAGACCGCCGTTTGAACGGAATGCCTCACGTGTGGATTGGGACCGCTTACAAATTGTACATCGCAAGGAGTCTGCGGATTCCTATCTCGAAGTTGTGCCTCCCCAATGCCGCAAATGTCGTGAGCCGGTCAAGACATTCTTGCCAGCCTTAGCTCAATTAGTCAAACTCTGCTAAGGTATAGTCTGAACAGGACATCATAATAGGCAACTAGTAGCTAAGATGCATCTACATCGAAAACGACGAAGCTGAAACCCCTCTTAGCGAGAGTTCCACTTGGATCGAATGTGCCTACAATGAGCTTCCCCATTACACTACCATGACTAGCCCATCCATATGTCTGACTAGCCCATGTATATATCCACTCCTGACTAACGAGTGTTACATAGTCCCAAACATCATAGTCTATATCGGTGAGTATAATTTCCCACCAGTTCGAGCCGCTATTCCAGGTTACCGAGGTGACGTTTAATGCTGAGCGGATATTTCCATCCCCATCGACCGTGCCCATGGCTACAATCATGCTAGGCCCAGTTGGCCCCTGTGGCCCCTGTGCTCCTGCCGTTCCCGCCGGCCCTTGTGCTCCGGCTGGTCCTTGTGATCCCTGGGGGTCCGACGGGCCCTTGCGCCCCCGGCAGTACAACAGCCAAAACCACAGCTGCAATAGCCACTACTATTGCTACAAC
>CAZLAL010000091.1:0-10346 GCA_964557455.1 uncultured Dehalococcoidales bacterium | reverse complement strand
CTGGTCATCACCGAAGTGATTTGAGTTCTTGACACGCCCTTCTCCGGTAGTGCTGCTCCAGTCTATGTACGTGTGGTTGTTCTCGCTCTTGTTGTAGAGATCCCAGATGTGGTTATAGGGAGTGCCATTAGTGTACTGGGTACCTATGTAGCTTCCGTTTAGCGGTCCACCGGGCACGATGTTTGTGTATGTGACAGTGTGAGTGCCCGCGGAGATATTGCGGGACCAGTCTATTCGCAACAAGTCGGTCGGGTCTGTCGGGCCCTTCTTAAGAATCCAGAAGCCCTCGGTAGCCGGAAGGTCGCATTCGCCATAATACCACAAGAAATCGTCATACTCACCTGCCTTTGATATGTTCATCGCCCAATGCACTCCCTCTGTAATAAACTGTGCGTGCAACTCGGCAGTGTATGTCGAAGCACCGATGTTTACTGTATATGACCAGAGCCAGGAGCCATCGTCCTGCTGTTGCGGAGTCTGCTGGAAGGAGGCGCGGAATGCTGCCACCGGCACTACCAGTGTCGTTATAAGGATTGCACCCCAGGTGACCACGGTGCCCGCCGCATAATTCCAGTTGGATTGATTGCCGGATTCAGCCAGCGACATCGAATCGTTCGTTTCGGTGAAGTCTTCGAAGGGGATGACAAAAGTCTCTTCAGGAGGGATAGTCGGGGCCGCTGATGAGCCGCCGCATCCGGTGAGGGGAAAGACCAGCAGAGCTAGAACCAGCAACAAGTGCCGCACAGTGCTACCGTTGAGTACATTCATGCGAATCCTCCTTTTGTACCTTTGCTTGCTGTCGACGTCGCGCAGCAACGGTGAGACGCCTTAGCTAAATGTAAGTGGCTAGTGCACATTTGAACATATGCTAGCATCGGAGCGAATGGCAGTCAACTGCTTGCTAGATTATGTAATTAGTAATTCCTATATACCCAAACACCCGGGGGAATGAGATTCGCGGGAAGATATCAGCGGTTATGGCTTCAGGCCGAGTCTCCGACAGATAACACGACGTTCGGATTGGGAGGTTATGTTTGAGTGGGGAGAGATTTGTGTCTGAACCTGGAGCCCAACAGAATTGCGCCGTTGCCGATGGTTGCTGCAATGGCAAGGAAGATGCGTCGTCAATCACATCAACGAGTACAAGGTATTGTCTATCTAGGACGCGTGGAGTTTGCCGAAAGAGAAGCTGCCGAGATCTGTAGTTTGGTGTTCCCTATGCACCCAGCCAGCACATCTTGTTGACATCGCCCGTGTACTCATCTATGATGAAATCGTGACATTGTCATCCCTTATGGGTGGAACTGCGTTGAGGCTGAGGACCCACCCTATCTTTCCTGCCAAATCGCCCCTCTTAAGTGGAACTGCAGACTGGTGCCGTTCACTGCCGCTAGAGTGTCTGAATCTCACGTGTTTGATAGCTCGCCTGCGGGTAGTGTGGCCTCGTGGGCTACGGCCGGCATCGCTTTCTTCACATGGACGGGATGCTAAAGGCTGGTAGTATAGAGGTCGCATATGTGAGACAGCAGGATGAGGAGAGCAGCCTTCGGACTTAGATTACGTAGACATCGAGCAGCGTAACGGGGTAACAAGAGGAGGGAATCAGTGAAAGCAATAGTCAAAAATCGGAGAGCGCCTGGTGCCGAGCTTGTTGACATAAGTGTGCCCAAGCCTCAAGCTGACGAGGTCTTGGTGAAGCTGATAGTCGGCTCCATCTGCGGCACAGATGTCCATATATATACGTGGGATTCCGGAGCCCAGGTATATATCAAGAATATTCCCCAGGTGATGGGCCACGAATTCGCCGGCACAATTGTGGAAGTGGGAAAGGAAGTCAGCAGATTCAGGGTAGGTGACTATGTTTCTGCAGAGACCCATATCTACTGCGGTAAGTGTGTCCAGTGTCGAAACGATCAAAGACATCTCTGCGAGACCGGCAGAATCTTCGGGCTGACCTGTGACGGCTGCTTTGCGGAATACTTCGCAGTTCCGGAGCGAGTGCTGTGGAAGAACAATTCTCAGATGCCGCCGGAGATCGCTGCCCTCCAGGAGCCGCTAGGCAACGCTGTGTATTGTGCCCTGGGGGATTACGACAATAACCTTGACAGCAGAAGCGTGTTCATCGTTGGCGATGGTCCGACTGCTATAATGGCTGCCGGCGTTGCGAAGGCTGAAGGAGCTCGTCTGGTCGTCATTTTGGGGCGACACGACAAAAGGCTGGAGATCGCAGGGAAGATGGGCGCTGACCGGATGCTAAAGGATGCCCCGGGAGTTGAGGAGACTATCTCTGATATCACCGCTGGCAAGGGGTTTGATGTAGTTCTGGACATGGGTGGTAGTCCCGAAGGTACGAAGGTTGCCCTGAAGTGGACCAGGATTGGAGGCAGGATGTCCGCCTTCGGCATTTATGGGAAATCATTTGTGATAGACAACTACGGTCAATATGTGAGGAGCGGCAAGAAGATTATTCCCATATCAGGGCGCTTGATCTGGCGGACATGGGAAGAGGTGCAGCGATTGTTGGAGTCTGGCATTCTGGACATATCGCCGATTATAACCCACAAGCTGCGTCTGGACGAGTTCGAAAAGGGATTCGCCTTGATGACTCAAAGGCCTAAGGTTTCAGGAAAGGTTATTTTGATTCCTTAGCAACGGAGGCAACCATGTATTCGAAGGAAGTGAAGGAATATCTCCAGGGCCAGATGAGGTCTATCAGAGAGAGCGGCCTCTACAAGGAAGAAAGAATCATCTGTTCGCCTCAGGGGGCAAGGATAAAGGTAAAGGAAGGGGAAGTTCTTAATCTGTGCGCCAACAACTACCTAGGTCTGGCGGATGACCCAGAGTTGATTGCGGCGGCCAAGAAAGCCCTTGATGAGCGAGGTCACGGTTTGTCCTCAGTTCGCTTTATTTGTGGCACCCAGGACATTCACAAGGAGTTGGAGAGAAGGATTTCCGAATTTCTGAGGACCGAGGACACGATCCTCTATTCCTCTTGTGCCGCTGCCAATGAAGGTTTGTTCGAGGTTCTGCTCGGCCCTGACGACGTAGTGATAAGTGATCAGCTAAATCATGCTACCATAATTGATGCCGTGCGGCTCTGGGGGATGGTTCACAAGAAGAAACTCGATTCAGGATTAATCCAATTTCCGGAGAATCGCGTTATGAAGCATCTGGATATGGCAGACCTGGAGAAGCACCTTAAGGAGACTCAGAATAGACGTTTCAGGATGATCGCCACTGATGGAGTCTTCAGCATGGATGGCGATGTGGCTAGACTGAAGGAAATCTGCGACCTTGCCGAGAGATATACGGCGTTGGTCATGGTGGACGATTCTCACGCCACCGGGTTCTTTGGTCCGGGTGGGCGGGGCACTCCCGAGTATTGGGGAGTAGAAGAGCGAGTTGACATTATTACCAGCACGCTAGGCAAGGCTCTCGGCGGTGCTACCGGAGGGTTCACGAGTGGCCGGAAGGAGATGATTGAGCTTCTGAGACAGCGCTCACGGCCATATCTCTTCTCCAATACTGTATCACCGTCGGTTGTCGCTACGGGCATCAAAGTGCTGGACATAATTGATCGCTCCTCGGACTTGCGCAAGAGACTTGAAGAAAACACCGCCTACTTCAGGAAAGAGATCACCAGGCTCGGTTTTGACATAAGGCCAGGCAGTCACCCGATAGTACCGATCATGCTGTATGATGCCAAGAAGGCTGTGCGGATGGCGCAGAGGCTTCTGGAAGAAGGGATCTATGTGATTGCCTTTAGTTATCCGGTTGTTCCTAAGGATCAAGCTCGAATCAGAGTGCAGATGTCGGCGGCCCACAGTAAGGAAGACCTCGCTTTCGCTCTGGGGAGATTCGCGAAGGTCGGGCGGGAGTTGGGGGTAATAGCTTAGGCTAGGCTGCCATGGCCTGATTCTACTCCTACCAAGCACGGGGATAGCTCAGCACCAGGGCATTTCCTAATTTCCATTAGGAAGAAAGGAAGGGGTGCCACTAACCATATGAACGAGTACAATGTCTTGACCTGGCCACTAGATTTGGAGTAAATTCATAAGGAAGATTCTCCATGCTAATTGTGGAATCTGGCAGTTCATGTCTACACTTCTGTTAGATAGACACTCCGTAAGAGCCTTGATCAGGATGGCGGACGTTATCAATGTGGTGGAGGACGCTTTCAGGATGTGTGGGGAAGGCAAGGGCAAGATGCCAGCCAAGGTCTACCTGTCGGTTGAGCACGGTGATTTCAGAGCAATGCCTGCCGCGTTGCCAGGATGTGCCGGCATGAAATGGGTGAACGTGCACCCTCAGAATCCGACTCGTGGTCTCCCTTCGGTTATGGCTATCTTAATCTACAACGACCCGGAAACGGGGTATCCGCTGGCAATCATGGATGCGACTGAGATTACGGCCTACCGGACTGGCGCGGCAGCGGCTATTGCCTCTAAGCACCTGGCGCGACGGGATTCGCGTACGATGGGAGTTATCGGTGCTGGGTATCAGGCATACACGCAGATACTGGCTCACGCCGAACTGTTTAACCCCATCTCGATAAATGCCTTTGACATTTCTAAATCCGCCGTCGACAAACTGTCGCACTTGTTGCCTCAGCTTTCGATTAGAAGCTGTTCCATTGAAGAAGCGGCGGGGTCCGATATCGTATGCACATTGACGCCTTCTCGCAGCCCTATTATCAAGAGAGAGTGGATAATCCCGGGGACTCACATCAATGCGGTGGGTGCCGACGCGCCGGGCAAGGAGGAACTGGAGCCTTCGATATTGAAGAAGGCAATTGTCGTCGTTGACGACTTGAAGCAAGCAAGTGGCAGCGGGGAGATTAACGTTCCTATTCAGCAAGGCAGCTACGATATCCGTGAAGTATACGCGACACTCCCTGAATTAGTTGCGGGCAAGAAAAAAGGGAGGCCCGATAACAAAGCCATCACTGTATTCGATTCGACGGGAATTGCTGTTGAGGACATAGCAGTGGCGAAGCTTATGTTTGAGCAGGCCCAGGAAGCTGGTGGTTATCCGTCGGTGGACCTGATGGGGATCTGAGGTGTGGGTAGATGAAGATAATTGATTTGCGGAGCGATACTTTTACCCATCCCACACCTGAGATGAGGAAGGCGATGTTTGAGGCAGAAGTGGGGGATGATGTCTACGGTGAGGACCCCACGGTCAACCGGCTGGAAACGAAAGCGGCGGAGATGATGGGGAAGGAGGCTGCGCTTTTTACAACTTCCGGCACCCAGAGCAATCTCATTGCCGTGTTGACTCATACCCACCATGGGGACGAAATCATCGTGGGAGACGAGGCGCATATCTTCTGGTATGAAGTGGGTGGTGCTTCAGTCCTCGGTGGTGCAATCATGCACACGGTGCCGACCGATAGCTGCGGACGTCTCAACCTGGATGACATTGAGCCGGCAATCCGGAGCAAGGATATCCATTACCCTGAGACGACGCTGCTCTGTCTAGAGAATACCCATAATCGTTGCGGTGGTATGGTACTGACTGTAGACTACACAGATGAGATTTGTAATCTGGCGCATGCGCAGGGGCTGAAGGTGCATTTGGATGGTGCTCGCATCTTCAATGCCGCAATTGCGCTCGGCGTACCTGTGGAGGAGCTGACTCGGAATTCGGATTCGATAGCACTGTGCCTTTCGAAGGGACTGAGTGCGCCGGTGGGATCGCTGCTGTGTGGGGGCAGGGATTTCATTGAGCGAGCGCGGAAGTTTCGTAAGATGCTGGGGGGAGGTATGCGGCAGGCAGGCGTTATCGCAGCGGCGGGCATTGTTGCACTGGAGACGATGGTAGACCGGTTGGCCGAGGACCACGCTAATGCCAGGCGTCTAGCAGAGGGCCTGGCAGAAATCAAAGGAATAAGTCTGGCCCAGGAAGAAGTACCTACGAATATTGTAATGTTCCGTGTTACGCCTGAATTATCTGCTGGAGAGTTTCTCAGAACTCTTGATAGTACAGGAGTGAAAGTGGGCTTGCGTGATGGCCGCCCGTTCCGTGCGGTTACTCACTGGATGGTCTCATCATCGGATATTGACGAAGCACTGACACGCATCGAGACAGTTTGTCACAGACTCTATCGCAGGGCTGCCAAATAGCCCTGCTCTGACGGGCCATGCTCATCGCTCTCTACACGTGTATCAGCCCGGGTCTCACGGTCTTGATTAGCGTTGCGCTTTAGTCAGATATCGGCTGGATCGACAGGGGCACGACTCGGTTTGTGTTTTGGTGTTTGGAACAATTATGAACGCTGCTCATCAGGTCTGATCGCTAAGTCCAGCCGTCTTTGTAACCTGGGGAGTGGTTATCGCCACCAATACTGCGACAGCTGCCAGGCCGGCAAAGGCCAGCCATATCGGCTGGTAAGTCTGCCAGTTGTCAAATACCCATCCGGCGAGGGGAGGTCCGGCTATACTGCCCAGTGCAATGATACCCAACACGAACCCATGAATGGCCCCGAAATTGTCCCTGCCGAAGAATTCTCTGATGACAGAGGCTCTCAAGGTATTGTTGCCTCCAAACCCGGTGCCGAAGAGTAAGAGGAATGCTGTCAGTGCCCAGGCAGCTTCGTGCGAAGCAAATCCGAAACAGAGTAAACCGCCGAACATCATGACGAACGCCATGGCCATTACTCGCCTGTTATCGAATCTATCTCCAAGCCAGCCGAGACCGAGGCGGCCGCCGATGCTGACTAACGGAAGAGCGCTGGCTATCAGGCCGGAGTTTTCCCTGGTGATGAGGATGCTGCTGAGGTATGGCATTATGTGTGTTATTACGGCACTTACTATCATCGCCTGAAGCGCCAATGACAGAGCTATATGCCAGAAGGTGCGGGTCTTGAGGGCCTGCCTCGTTGGAATGTTCACTTCGGCGTTTTCTGCTGCTCGTGGATTATTGCTGACTATCGCACTGACCTGTGGTTCACCATCGGGCTGATAGCCGTACTGTTCAGGCTTGTGCCGGACCAGGAGAGACAGCGGCGTACCCAAGACCAGCATGCCTATGGCGAGAATAGCCAGTGCTTTCTGCCAGTCGTACGTGTCGATAAGTCTGATTATAACTGGCACCAGCAAGCCACTAAATCCATAGCCGGAGACCATGACTCCGGTGGCTATGCCTATCTTTTTCTTGAACCAGTTGGCGACTGCCGCCATAAGCACCGTGCTGCTACAAATACTCATCCCCACAGCCAGTAACAGGAAGGCTCCGTAGAACATGGCCAGGGAAGAAGTGCGACTCAGGACTAGTAACCCTAGAGTGGAAATAATCGTTCCACCTACTAGCAGTCGTCTGGAGCCCCAGCGGTCAACTAGTATTCCGACGAGCGGGGCCAGAAGACCGGCTTCCATGCCGCGCAGGGAGGCAGCAAATGAGATTTGCGCGTAGCTCCAACTGAACTTGGCGGCTAGTGGTTCAAAAAAGGCGGTGAACCCGTAGAATACGACGCCGCCCGTATATAGCGAGATGAAGAAACAGGCAACAACAACCCACCAGCCGTAGAATATCCTGCGTGGCTTCCGACTTAAATTCCCAGGCATGGCAGATAGGTCTCTATCTTCATTAGTTGCGGAAAGAGGTCATTGTACTGAAAGACACTTCCAAACAGACACAGCAAGGCAACGCACCATATTATCATTAATGTAAGTGGGTGTAAAACGCGGTTTGTAGGTAAGAGATAGTCATGTGAGGCCGACCTGACGCTGCAAAACTGTGACGAAGAATGCAGTCACTTCAGCAGCCAGCCTGCTTTCACGTCCGCACCAGAAGTGGTCTGCCCCGTCAATGGTTTTGCAGACTTTGGGCTGCGGGAGACTATGGCAGAACTCAAGGAATTGGATGGCAGGCGTAAAAGTATCGGTGTCCCCCGAGATAAGGAGTCTTGGCTTGGGGCAGCTTTTCAGGAAATCGAAGTTGAACATAGACAGTGGAGGGGAGATGGCAGCCAGCGCCTTAATTCGGGCATTCTTGGTGCCAACAGGAAGTCCGAAGCCAGCGCCGGCGGAATAACCAACGAGGCCGATTCGCTGGGAATCAACCTGCGGTAGCGCACCTACGAAGGAAATGGCAGCTTCGACATCTTTCCGTTCACCTGTACCGTGACCGAACTGCCCTTGGCTCTGGCCTACTCCGCGGAAGTTGAACCTGAAGGAAACAAGCGACGCTTGTGTCAGGCTTTCACAGAGACTATGGACGACATTGTTGTCCATGCTGCCTCCATAGAGAGGGTGAGGATGGCAGACTATTACCGCAGGAAAAGGTCCGGCATCTTTCGGTATGGCTAGCACTCCTTCCAGTAAGAGCTTACCGGACGGGAAGCTTACTGTTGTTATTGTCTCTGGTGAACTGCTGACTCATTTGACTATGACTTTGACTAAAATGTCGCCGGGCAGGCCATCGCTTATCTGGCGGGCATTTCGTAACTTCACTACGCTGCCTGTCCTGACGCCGGCCGGAATCTTCACCTCCAGTTTCTTCCCCTTCCTCGTCAGTATCTTCTTGACTCCCTGCGTGGCCTCTGTCTTGCTGATTGCCAGCTCATAACGAACTTCCTGGGGTTTGGGAGCCCGGCCGAATATTTCATCCAGATTGATGTCTTGCCCCGGCTGGGCTCTAAATCTTGCTCTCCCGGGCCTGCCACCGAAGCTTCTGAAAGAGAACGAAGAACCTCTGCCTTTGAGAAGATCCCCGAATATGTCGTCGAGGAAGTCAAACCTCAAACCAGCCCCACCGAAGTCGTTCATCATTTCCTCGAAAGTGGTGGTGGTGAAAGGACTGCCGAAGATATCGCCGATATTGCCGACGGTGCCGAACCGGTCGTATTGCGTTCTCTTTTGAGGGTCGCCGAGCACCCCGTAGGCCTCGTTTATCTCCTTAAATTTCTCGTTAGCCCATTTCTCGTTTCCGGGATTGCGATCGGGATGGTAGCGCATGGCCAGTTTCCGATAGGCTTTCTTAATATCTTCGTCCGAGGCATTCTTTGGTATACCCAAAATCCCATAATAATCTTTAGCCATTTTTCAGAGATATGTCCCAGGATTTGGCGACTGTCTGCTGCCAAACATTCCAAGAGATTATAGCAAAGCAGAATGGCTGAGGTTAATCTGAGATACTCAGGGAGGCGTTATCCTGTCACCCTGCACCTTATGAGGGAAGCAGATAGATACGGCGGGGAGGCTTTTGTATTGGGCGGCAGAGCGTTTGACAAATAGATTTTTCCTTGCTATAGTGCGTTGGTTTATTTTGGGATACCAAATTGCTGAATCGGAGGTACGCAATATGGTAGTCATCGGCGAGAACATACATGTCATAGCCAGAGTCGTCAATGAGGCTCTAAAGGCTCGAGACGCCAAGCCAATTCAGGATCTGGCCAGAGCTCAGGCTGAGCACGGCGCTGATTACATAGACTTGAATCTGGGTTTCTGCAGGAAGGATCCTTCTATCATGGCATGGGCAGCAAATGTGGTTCAGGAGGTTGTGGAACTGCCCTTGTCGATAGATACTATGAATCCCATAGCTATGGAGGAGGGGCTGAAGGCCTGCAAGAAACGGCCGATGCTCAACTCTGCCTCGGGGAAGAGCGATTCAAAGGTGGAAATGCTGCCACTAGCTAAGAAGTACGATTGTGATATCGTCATTTCCTGCATTAATGATAAGGGGATGCCGGCTGAGGGCTATTCGAAGCTGGACAGCATTATGGACACGGTAGCCTATGCCAATGAGCTTGGAATTCCAAATGAACGGATTTGGGCCGACCCTATAGTTCTTCCTGTAAGTACTGCTGGTGAGGGGCAAAAGAATGCTATAGCAACTTACGAAGTCGTCGAGATGCTTCCTCAAGCTTTGCCAGGAAGCCATACATTGGTGGGTCTCTCCAATATATCTAATGGAGCGCCTATGGACAATAGACCTTATCTGAACCATGTCTATCTTGCCATACTGGCCAGAAGGGGACTAAGCGCTTCAATCCATGATGCTCTAGACGAAGGCATTATGAAAGTGTCAAAAGGTGGGAGCGAGGCTCTAATCGACTTGATATACAGGGTAATGGATGGAGAAGATCCGGACCTGAGTTCGCTCACCGAAAAAGAAGTGAACTATGTCAAGACGGTAAAGGTTCTCACTGGCGAGGTCCTTTATTCCGATGCTTGGCTTGAGTAGGAGGTAAGAATGGAATACAAAGCACCGACTGAAGCGAATACTGGAGTAATCCATGAAGTGACTTTGGGCAAGCCAGGGGGAAAATTGATAAAGATTGGAGGGGAGACCATTATGCCCTTTCACTTCTTCGACGAAGGATCGTGGCCGAACCCTCCAGTGCA
>CAZLAL010000090.1:0-47604 GCA_964557455.1 uncultured Dehalococcoidales bacterium | reverse complement strand
ACCTCAAACACCACTATTCCCTGCCGCTCAGCAAACTGCTGGGCCTCCCTGGTGAGTCCGGGAACAGCAATAAGCACCTTATCCATAATTCCGGCATCGTAAGCCTTGTCATCGAAGTCGAATACCCTGTCCAGGCCCATCGGCTTCTTATCTACCTGGGTACCAATAGCAATACGATGGGTGATGATGCCCTCATCCTTGATGGCCAGTATGTCCACGTTATGGACAGCACCGGACCTACCTTTCAGCTCAGCGTTCTCCCGCACTCTGTAGCCCTGCTTCTTCAGATATTCTATAAGCTGTGATTTAGACTTGAATTCAAATGGCTGCTTCACTATTTCCGGGCGCTGCTCCGCACCGCCGGTCAGCACCGTCTCCAGGTCTTTGGGTTCCAGCACTCTTATCCCCTGGTAGCTGGCAAACTTGGCCGCCTCTTCGCCCAGTGCGGGGATTACAATAAGCACTTTATCGTGAACTCCGGTATCGAAGGCTTTGACATCGAAGTCCATTATCCTGTCCAGTCCTATTCTTTCCCTGGCAATCTCCAGCCCAATAGCCACATTATGCGTAACCACGCCGTCATCTCTGGTGGCCAGCATATCTATTTCGTGTTCTGCCCCCGACCTTCCCTTCACCCTGGCATTTTCCGTTACTTTGTAGCCGTGCCGTTTTAAGAATTCGACGAACCGTGCTTTAGGCTGAAGCTCAAATTCCAACCAGTTTTTCTTGGATTCCTCGAGAGTATACGCGTAAATATTGACCTCCTGGACTTCGTCTTCACTAATAAGCCCGGAACACTTCAGGCAGCGCCACTTCAGCAATGGCGCGGTGAATATCTCGCCACAATCGCGGCACTTGCGCAGCACTCCCCTGCTTTGATAGTCGACGCCCAGAGTGCGCAGTTCCAGTTTACACTTGGGACATATGTACTTGCCCTTGCTGGCAAACTCTTCTTCCACGCCGACAAAGCCGCAGGCCAAATGCTCAAAGATTCGTCCCCGCACAATATCTCCTGAGCCGCATTTGGGGCAGTGGATGCTCGGCCTCAGGTTTATCGAGTGACATCGCGGACACTGCAGAAGTCTGTCAGAGAAGCTTCTTCTCAATATACCCCTCTCGGTCAGGGATTCCAGAACTGCTACCGCTTCCTTGCCTGTGACCCCTGCAGTCTGTTGCACGACCGGATAGACGAAGCCCAGCTCGGTGGTGAAATCAAGCTGGGGCTTGATGTCAACGATCTTCGACGCCAGCATTCCGGCCACCACTCTGGCAGCCGGCTCATCCTTGCCCAGGCCGATTATGCCCTGGGGGCCCTTTGCTGTCTGTGCCTCTTTAGCAACTTTTGCCATGCCTTGCCTCCGTTCATGCAGTTAAAACAGTATAATTTCCAGCATTAGACAAGTCAATGAGAGAATAGTACTAGCTTAGACAACGTTTCGGTGGCCGCACCTCTCCCAGTCCCTCTTTTCCCTTCAACCTTTCCCTTAAACGTTCCCCTTAAGATAAGGGGGGACTACAGTGGGGTACCAACTGCCGTGGCACGCGATAATCTCAGCCGCTAAAGGCCAAATGGCAAAACCGCATCTCTTCCTGATTTATCATCTATCATGGAAATGCAGTCCCTGCCCTCTGACTCTCGATTTCCTGTTGACCCGGCCTGGTGCCGAGGGAGGGACTCGAACCCACACTCCTTTGCGGGAAGCGGATTTTAAGTCCGCCGCGTCTACCATTCCGCCACCTCGGCCTGATGGTTGGGAAAAAGGCGGCGGGCGGATTCGAACCGCCGCATCGGGGTTTTGCAGACCCCTGCCTTAACCTCTTGGCTACACCGCCACAACTCGCAAATTCAATGGAGCGGAAGACGGGATTCGAACCCGCGACCTCTTCCTTGGCAAGGAAGCATTCTACCGCTGAACTACTTCCGCTTTAAACAGATTTTACCGTCTTTGCCTGGTTCTCGCAAGCTAGTGTTGGGCAATAGTCTGGCTTTTCCACAGGTCCCATCTTAGAAGTTAAGGACTCATTCACCCAATCCCAATAAGACGCGCAGGCAGATTTTGAAAACGCCTTCCGGCTGCAATCCTGGTGCCGAGGGGGAGATTTGAACTCCCACGGGCTTTCGCCCACCACCCCCTCAAGATGGCGTGTCTGCCTATTCCACCACCTCGGCATCATTGCTCCAGAAAAGCTTCATCTTTGAGGGAAATCAACTTGCTTTTCTGGCAGGGGTGGCAGGACTCGAACCCGCGACCTGCGGTTTTGGAGACCGCTGCTCTAGCCAACTGAGCTACACCCCTAAACCAGCGTAATTATATCAAAAGTACCCCTGGGGCGACTCGAACGCCCGACACGCGGTTTAGGAAACCGCTGCTCTATCCATCTGAGCTACAGGGGCACGCCGCTACCACATTCTTCACTCGAGCTATGTCTTTCGCAAGCGCCTTGATTTTTATGTCAACTAGACCGTCGACTACATTTACACAGAGACCCTGGCGACTCGACTCCTCGAAGTGCTTTGCACCCATCTCTGCGAGACCCTATGGTGGAGCCGGGGTAGCAATAGACAGAACTTTTAGCTTTACCTTCCCCCTTACTATTTAACAGTCACAGCTAATAGTCGCTTGGAGGTCAAATTATCACGATTCAGGTCAAAAAGTCAAAAGCACGGTCAAGTGGTCGGTCAATTAGTCCGTCAAATAGTCAGATGATGGAAATTTTCAGCAAAAAAGAGGTAAAAAATGAAGGAAATAACAAGAGCAAAGAAGCTAGAAGTCGCGCAGTACTATATTTTAGGTCATCTATATAGTGATATAGAGAATCGGTCGGGGGTGTCGCACGGCAGCGTCGTGAACATCGTGAAGGAACTGGAATGCGGTAAACTTACCATCCCCGGTAGCTCATTTGACCAGGTGAACGACCTTCGTCGCCTCTCCCTTGAGCTCAAAAAGAAAGGCTTGGAACCATCTCAGGCGCTGCTGGGAATCTTATCATTTGACAGGCTCCAGGCCCTGGAAGTAACACCGGAATTAATGAACAAGTGGGCGGAACTGACCAAGAGACTCCTTCCCGTCGACTTCCCAGCCAAAGATTTCATTGAAGCGGCATTAAGATTTGATGAGCTAGAAAAAAGTGAGGGGAAACCTTTTGCCGCGCTGGCCGCGGAGTACGTGAGGCTGAAAGAGGGAGTGGATGAGCTTAAGGCGGATGTGGACTCTCTCATCAATAATAAGAATGAGCTCATTGAAACGGTGGGGTCACTGCGTTCAGAACTTGAATCGCTGGAGAGAGCCAAGGACAAGCTCGAGAACACTGTTGAGATACAGACCGCAAAGCTAACGGAACTCAAGTCAAGGATCAAGGAAAGGGAGGAGGAAGGATCGCGATTGAACAGGGAAATAAAGGGGCTCCAGGGCAGAAGGACCAAACTCTCGTCGGAGATCGGTGGTCGAGAAGAGTCGCTAAAACGGGTCAACGACATTGGCTTGTCCGATGAAGACCTTCTCCGTATCACAGACTTCGTCGAAAGAACCAGTAAGAACGAAGGGATTAGCGGTAAAGAGCTCAAGAAGAGGTTCGTTTCTGCCTTGGGCCTCTTTCAAGAGGTATGCGGCCTTGAAAATCAGCGAAAGGTGGAAGTAGAACAAGTAAACCGGCTGGTCAAAAAGGAATCTGTCTTGGCAGGCGAAATTGCTGAGTTGGATAAGAAGAAGGGGCTTCTGGAAGGTGAAATCCTCGGCATTATTTCCTACACATCGGAAAAAGTAAGAGCCGCAGGAGAAGATGGTGCTTCACAGATACAGCAACAGGTGGCCGATATTAAGGACCAACTCAGTGCTTTGTTGGCCGATGCTCTAAGGGCAGGTGAGGCCATAGGTGAGATGAGGCAAGTAGTAAAAAAAGGTGAGGAATCTGGAAAGACTTTGGGCAACTTCATCGAGGAAGTGCAACACAGTCTTGGGAGAAATTGATGTCAAATAATAGGTGGGCAAAGGCTGTTGCAGACCTGAGAAATGAGTTGGCCTATATTGAAAGCGCGTGCCAGAGTGTCGGCAGAGGCATTGAAATCCTACGCCTTGAAGCCGAGTCCTTGAAGATGGAGTTTCTGAAACATTCTCTGAAAAAACGAAGGGAGGCTTTAGCACGTCAAAGAGGATTCACCCTGCTTACGAGAGATAAGAAGAACATAGGAGCCAGCCTGGCAGTGACTGCGGCGAATTCAATTCTTGCGGGGGTGATAACTAGGGACAAGTATGCTGCTTTGGGTGCAGGGCTGTCAGGTTTCAATGGTATGACGCAAGTATTCGGAGAAACAAGATGGGCAGTGTCATTGGACAAGAGATTAATGATGGCACCCTACAACGCTATTCCGGCGGAAGGAACATGGGTTACATTGGAGAGCCTAATCGCTGCGATCGATGAGTTGAAAATGGAAGCTTTACAGGGAAAACGAGTTGGAACTCTCGATAACATCATTCAGAGACTTCAGCAGTCGAAAGGAAAGTTAATCTATATCGCTCGGCTAATTCGAATTCAACCGAATGGTGGCTCGCGTGCTTAGGTAACATTTCAAGTTCTTGTGCAACAACATAGGCTATTGTACGGTCTCGCCTTGAGGTGCCCTGCGAACTTTCATCCCTTTGCCCTTCTTGCCTAGGCAGCCACTGCCGCTAAAAGCGACTCTAATTATCCTACATAGCCATTCTCCTGCCGATAGAAACCTTTCCCTCTATCATCGCAGTTAAGGAGATGCTTCCCTATGCTTGGGAACAGATTCGGCAATGTTGGCGAGATAGGCATGTACACCGCCATGCACATTTGCAGCGCTCGCGATGATCAGAATGGGAAGGTTGCCCTGCAATCACAGCATACGCGTAACTCCGTCCTTATTAGCGGCGGTACAGGAGAAGGCTCAGCCAGCATCACAATAATAACCTGATAGTGTTTCCTGCCAGCAAATCTGCGTGACTTGGGTGACATGTCATAACAATTACCTGTTTCTCCGCAGCGAAATTCTGTATGATCTTAGCTGCAGCACCTTGCCGGTCTGGGTCCATGTCAACAAGCGGATCATCCAGAACCAAGAATCCTTCCGAGTCCTTCAAGAAGTACCGGGCCATAGAAAGGCGCAGGGCTAATCCCAATCCTACTTTGGTGCCGATAGAAAGTAGCACGAAGGGGATAGCCAATCCATCTGCACGTAATGCCTTGCCCGAATCGCCTTCACCCAGATCGATTTGCTTATAGCGATTTGCTGTTAATGGCTCCAGTACTGTCCCTAGCTCATCTAACCATGGATCGAGAGTTTGTGAATCCATCTCCGCCTCAATCTTCCGAAAGGTATCGCGTATCTCCGAGATGGCTTCTCCCTCTCTTTCTCTCTTCGCGAAATCAAGCTCAGCTTGTATTAGTTGTGACTGAAGTTCCTCCCTAGTTTCTGTAGGTGCCTGTGCTTCCTTATGAGCTTTCTCTATTCGCAGTCCATTTATTTCTCTCTCTTCTTTCTGTGCGGCGATCTGTTTCTTTTCGTATTCTAGAATGAACTGATCAGGACCCTCTACTGACTTCGGCAACGGTTTGAGTTTCTTTAGCTCCATTTCGGTCCGCTTCAGTTCAGCTCGCTCGTTGACCAGCAACTCTAGGAGTTCATCCTGAGAACCATATTTCCTCTCCAATCCAGATAATGTTTGTGTGCGCGATTTTATCTCATTTTCAGTATTAGATATTTCATTCACTATGGCTCCTAGTTCCTTACCAATGGATCCAGAGGTCCGAGAAGGGGCTTTTGTGCGAGAAGCCTTTCTGGCTAATTTATCCAGTTCTTCATATGTTTCTCCATCGAGGATTTCCTCCAATCGCTCCTGCAAACCGGTAACCAAATTGCGCTGAATTTGATATGAGTCATAGGCCTTACCAGCGCTATCAAAATCACTAACACATAAGCGCCTTAGTAATGCCTCATACCTGCTGGAAACATCCTCGACGGATTTCTTCAGGTCATCAAAATCGATATCTCCGGATTTGACCTTTAATGCCCAGTCGTCATGATCAATTTGTACTTGCCCTCCTGCAGATAGCTTAAGGGATCTCCTTGCCCCAAGCCTGTGCTGTGTCTCTTTTTCAAAATCCTTTGACACCCTCAAACTCAGCGCCTTCTTTGCGGTCATAGTGAGAGCAAGCTGACCGGCCTGCAAACTGGTTTCTAGCTTCATCAACTCAGCATTTAATTTCTCCAGTTTTTTATAGTCTTTTTCCTCGATTACCTTCATTTTCAGTAAGGCATTTTGCTTTCTCTCCAATTCGTTTTTCTTCCTTGATGCCCGCTTATATTTTTCGAGCCTTGCCTTGTTGTCCTCGTAGGCCTGCGCCTTGTCCATTTCTTTCTCCAGGTTCCTATGCTTCGTCTTGAATTTTCTAAGATCGTTTTGCATACGGTTTCTTTCACCGACAATCGTTGGCCAAAGCTTAGATGCATCAAGCAGTGTCTTTTCCTTGATCCTTAGAGCATCATGCTGTGCGACAAGTATTTGTCGCTGTTTAGCATCAGTAACTGCTTTCTGGTTCTCTTTAAGGTAAGCCTGCAATTCCTGCAACTCTGTAGAGCGTTCTTGCACAAGCTGGACCAGCTCACCAATTTTGTCTTCATGCTCTTGGACATCCAGCATTTGTTGTTTCAGCCTTTCCAGCTTGTAGTATGCAGTTAGTATTTTCCTCACCTCTTTCTTCCAGGGATTATCAATTTGCCTATTACCTTCTGGACGTTTAAGCTCTGTATCCCAGTGGCTGAAATAGTCATAGAATGAATCGTCAATTGCATCACCTAGTTGCCCGATGGACACACCTTCCGTTTCGAAGATTGTTTTTCTCATAATCGAGGCTAGGTCTTGCATAGCCGAAGAACCCTCCTCAAGAGAATCATAGGTGTGCCCAAGTCTAGATTGTGCGCCAAATAGCACTGAATCGGAGGTACCCCTGCTGAGAACCAGTAGATTCTGCAGCTCCTCTTGAACGTCTTGGGCATTCGTTTTCAGACCTCCTCCCGGTAATTTCAGTTCAGAATCTTGCTTTGAATATCCCCAAGATTTCGTCACAGAATAGTCGTGTTTTCCGATCCTGAAATCCAGACCAACCCTGATAGTGTCTCCTCCAGCCAGAGGCATGAAGTCGGCAATCTCCTCCTTGAATATGCGTTTGCCGCAGTCTGTCGGCACAAACAGAACCAACCTGAGTGCATTCAGCAGGGTGCTCTTGCCTGCCTCGTTGGGACCCACAATAACATTCAGACCTTTCTCGAGATCTATCTGCTTCTTTGAAATGCCTGCAAAGGGATCGAGTTTCAAGCTGTTAATTATCATTTTCTAGCCTCCTGTATCAGATCATAGGCGGTTTGAAGCAGCAGCGGATCTGGATGCTTCTTGGCCAATGTAGTGAGTAACCTGTGTGGAAACGACCCGGAAGTGAATTCCTGGTCGATATCCTTCAATGTGATTTGCCGGAATAGCTCGGAAGTATCTGGCTCTAGATATAGAACTGATTTCTCCAGTTCGCCTAGCAAAGATTCTCGTTCATCGTAAAGCTCATTCTGAATTCTCCCTCTCAGTCTTAGTCTCACCAGGTCTTTCTCAGCATTCATTCCACGAAATTCGATTCTGATGTTCTCTATGTCAGCTTCATTCTCTAATTGTCTCTCCAAATCAGAAAACCGGTAGGTCCCGGTTTGAATCGAGTGATAGTGTATGGATTTGTTCTCAGCAATTTCTATAGACCACACGTAGCCGGGATGCCTGCAATCGAATCCGTCCGGCTCAGGAGTCGAAGGGAAAAAGATCCGTGCTTGTGTTCCCTTGTCTTCATTTGGGTAGCGGGTATGAGTATGCCCCATGAGCCAGAGGTCTACGCCCGCTGTCTGCAATTCCCTTTTCGACATTGGATAGTAATCCTGCTTGAAATCAGGCGACAGCCCCTCCAGGCTGCCGTGTGCGATGCCCACAGTCAAGCTCGTCTCTTTGTCTTTCGTGTATTCGGGCACCCAACCTATTACATTGGCCTTCGAGTGCTTGGACGTGCATGGTGCGGGGTAAATGGCTAGGTCAAGACCATGCAGCCCAAGATCGTAAGGTTTGGGTTCACCGAGGAGTATTGTATTTTGGCTAGTGTTGTTGAGGAAATTAGGCCAGAGCGGGTCATCACTTTTTTGAATATAGTCGTGGTTGCCTGGAAGGATCAGAATAAGTCGACCCTCAAAGTCTTTCAGAAGGGTAGCAGCTCTAAGAATATCTCCCCGTGACACCCTGGGCGAGTCAAACAGATCACCAGCAATGACCAATAGGTCGCTTTGCTCTTTGTTGGCAACCTTAATCAACGTATCAAGTGTTTCGAAACGCGCCTTTGATAGGCTCTCCTGTAGTTGTGGAGTATAGCCACGACTGGCAAATCTCATGCCCAAATGTAAGTCTGCTGTATGCAGGATCTTGATTGTCATAATTTACCTCCCTTAGCATTAAGAATCGACACTATATGTTGATGCGATTGGGCTGTTAAAGACTTAATATTCGTAACAATCATTTCCTTGCCACAACGAAGAAACAGCAGCACTACCTCTTTCACTGGCTTTGAAGTAGCCTTTTCAATAGTAAGTGCATATGTTCCAGCCTGCAGCTGGTATCGATCTTGCCTTTTCATCTCCTCTTCTTCATTGTCCAGTACGTCTGTCTTGTAATCCACTACTACAAGGCCTCCGTCTTCTTCAAAGAGGAGGTCAATAAAGCCTTCGACCAATACGTTTTCATATGGCACGCTCACAAACACTTCACGATGATACTTATTCGAAACAACTGCACGCTTCACTGCTTGTGCATTCAAGCCGCGGCGTACCAATCCCGCCACCTCCTTCCATTTGTCATGTATTCCTTCGGCGGCAGCCTGGGCTCTGGCTATTTCTTCCAGATCTTTCCCAGTAGCCAAGTCAATACTTTGCAGAACACTGTGCACAGCACGACCCAGACTGGTACCTCCTCGCCCCTTTCGATAGTAAATTTCTCCCCGCTCAGGTTCTTCCTTGTCCAAGTGAGCCAGCGCGGTCACCGCTATGGCTGGCTTCCTAGAGGCCTGTTCTAAGACCGTCTCACGGTCAGTTATCCACTTCTCTCTATCAGCCTCAGTACCTAACACATTCGGAACATCAGTATCACGCTCTCGTATTTCCTCTGTATCCACCTGTGAGCAGTCAATTTCATCCCATTTACAGCCAGTTTCGCCGGCGAACCTTTCGATGACTGCCGCAAGAGCATTACTCATCGACTTAGTGGCTTTTCGATAAAGACTTACCATCAGGTGGTCTCTGGCTCTGGTGGTAGCTACATACATCAGGCGGACTGCCTCCGCCTCATCCATCTCCTTCTCCTGCTCACGTGCTCTTTCGTAGCCTGAAGTCACAAACTTCCTTCCCTCTATGCCCAAGCTTACCTCAACACTACCCCCATCTCGTTCGAATATGACGGGATTACCGCGGCTTGCACCAGTGCCTCCAATTCCCGCCAGTATAACGATAGGGAACTCCAATCCCTTGGCAGCATGAATTGTCATAATACGAACTGCATCTTCATCAGCTTCCGGTACCGGGATTTCCACCATGCGGCTGCCCTCGGCCATCTGTTGCTCCATCCAGTCGGCAAAGATTCGGAGCGATCTTTCTCCTATCTCGGAGAACGCTCGTGCTTGCTGTGCCACCATCTTAAGGCGGCGAAGTCGTTCTCTTGGCCTGGCCCTGCCGAAAGCTATCTCGGCGAGGCGCCTCTCTCGGATGAACATCTCGATTAACTGGTCGATGGGTACCCAAGTGCGCATCTCGTTGTATCGTGCCAGTACCTGCATAGCCTCGCTCACCGGTCCATCAGCCTTGCCAGGGCTCGTGTAGTCAAGAAGGCCTCCAGAATCCAGATATTCCACTAACTCGACATCGTTGCATCCAAAGGCGGTTGAACGAAGGGCGGCTACCAGTGCCACCCTGTCGGCAGGAGAATCAATGGCGCGCAGGCAGCTGAGAAGCTCACGGACATCCTGTGTCCCAAAAATAAGGGACTCGCTTTCAATGCGATAGGGGATATTAGCTTCGTCAAGAGCACGTTCTATGTAGGGTAATACGGTGCGTGTAGGCATGAGTACACAGATGTCACAGTAGCGTGCCGGATGCAGAGTATTTGTGACGGCATTTCTAACCTGCCACTGCCTCTTCTTGATAACGTAGAGAACATTGGCAATGGAAGATGCCTCGTATTTCCTGAGCTGCGCTGCCGCCTCATCCACAGCCTCTCCAAAGCGGTGCACTCCCATCGGAGGTACAGCACCTTTGTCGTTCCATCGCGCCGACAGTTTGGCATAAGTTGCCTGAACGTGAGGCTTGCCGTCGCCCATCCACCTGCCAAATACCGCATTAACCCAGGCAATCACCGGCTCCTGAGAGCGGAAATTCTGTTCCAATGGTACGTTGTCCGTTCCAGGAATCTCACCTACGTCCTGCACTGTGGCGATATCTGCTCTCCGGAAACGGTAAATAGATTGTTTGGGGTCTCCCACCATAAACAGCTTGCCAGGGGTGGTTACAAGCTTCCTCCAATCTTTCTCAGTAAGAGCGCTACGGCCCATCGCTTTCTGGTCTGCAGCCAGAAAGAAGGCAATCTCCGCCTGGATGGGATCAGTGTCCTGGAACTCGTCAATCAATATGTGGGTGAAGTGTTTCTGGAAGTGCTCCCTTACGTCCGGCACATCACGCAGCATATCCCTGGTTCGCACCAGCAGGTCGTGGAAATCAACCTTGCTGTCGCTGCGACGTTGTTCAACCCAGTTCAGCAGAGAGCTCCTCAGGTCCTCAAGGAGCGGCATCAGGGCAGCACGGCGAACAGCTTCAAGCTCCTCGCATTTCATTGCCTCGAGTTTCTCCAGCAGCTGTTTGAGCACGGTGCATCCATTCACACCGGCTTTTACATCCGCCCAGTCTTGTTTGCGACCAGCCTTGCAGGACAGCTTACCAAAGCCCGCGAGGAGCGAAAGCGCGGCGTTACCACTATAATTCATGGAACTCAGAGTGCGTGCCAGGTCGACCACCCTTTGTGCATGGGCAGCAAGAGTATCATTAAAGCCTTCATTGGCCAGCTCCATTAACAGCTCGATATGTTTGGCTTCTGATACGACAGCCTGTGCTATCCTGGGCGATGGTGGAGGAACGGGTTCAAACCGATCAGGCATCATATCGTAGTTCTCATGAAGCAGCCTTGCGGCTGTCTTGAGGTCATTCATCCTGAGGCCCAAGGTCATGGCAGTGAGCAAATGGGAGGCCGTTTCCTTTCTCTCCATTGCCCCGTCCCCCCATTCCTGCCAGTTTCGCTCGAAGTCGATACCAGCCTCCATTTGTGCAACAACCTCGAAGTTGGGCGGCAGCCCTGCCTCAAACGGTCTCTCCCGCAGAAGAGATGCTGCAAAACTGTGCAGTGTCTGAATGCTGGCATCATCAAAACGGGTTAGAGCAGCACGACACCTTGCTATCTTTTCACCATCCAGCGTCCGGTCGGTAGCACACCTTTCAAGGTCCGTACGAACTCTGTCTTTCAGTTCAGCAGCAGCTGCCTCTGTAAAGGTGATGGCCGCGATATGGTCTATTTGTGTTACTCCGCAGACTATCAGGTTGGTAATGCGCTGCACAAGTTCCCGTGTTTTCCCGGTGCCGGCACCTGCCTCCACGAAGAAGGTAGTGTCCAGCTCGTTCTCTACGCGTATCCTGTGTTTCTGGTCGGAGGGAACAAATTCCTGGCTCATTCGATCTCCTCTGTTCTTGTTCCCGTAATCATACTTAAGTACGAAGCAAGTTCGGGGTTCTGAGATTTCCTCTCCCACACCATATCTATATCAGCCGGGCAGATACGTGCGTACTCACAGTAGGCGCAATTATTGAATCCTGCGCCGCCGCTTCCGGGATTGGCAGGGAAAAGGCCACCCTCTATGCCGGACACAATCAGACGCACCATGTTCACGAAATCACGCTCCAGTTCTTCGGAAAAGACCATCCCCTTGGTATCAAAACCAGCCCGGGCAGAGATAAACCAGTAACCGGCCTGAACCTTACTTTCCTGCCCGAATGCACTACGAGCCGCGAGAGCATACACCGGTAATTGAAGGTGAGTTCCCGCTCCCAGCGGGTCATCTCTCATATCACGATAAGCGTAAGAGCTGCCGGTTTTATAGTCCACTATAAAAAGCCTTGTGCCTGATTCATCGCTGTCCAGCCGATCGATAATCCCCCTGAACATGATTTGCTGCCCTCTGCCGATTTCGAGTGTTACGGGAGGACACTGACCCGCTTCCCCAAAACCAAACCGCCATTCAACTTCTACAGGCCGTGTCATTGTCTGGGCACGTAATTCGCTGTCCTTCTTCAAACATAGAGATAGGTCATCTCGTATCTCACTCATAACTACATTCCAGAGAAGAGGCCTCCCCGTCAAGCCAAGCGATTCGGTCTTGGCAAATTCCTCTTCTGCAATTTGCATGAGCAGTGCTTGGTGGTTCGAATCCCAGGGTTCTCCATAGCCAGGCATCTGCCCGCTTTCCTTCAAGGTTTTCACAAATCTCTCCAGTATTCCGTGTACCAGAGACCCACGATCCAGGGGAGATATGGTGAGGATTTCCTCTGGGCGTTCAAGCACCGGCACCTCAAGAACATGCTTCAGGTAATAACGGAAGGGGCATTTCGCCCAGAGCTCAAGCCTCGTCGGTGAGTGTGCTGTCTTACCTGGCATGCCAAGTCTTCGGCTTCTGCCCGCAAGAGAGGTGACGTTTCCATCCCAGGCGGTGAAGGCTGTACTCCTAGACGCTCTTTCAGTCATGAGTGCCCGATGGGCAATGCTGCGCTCTCTCATGAGAAAGTGCCTGTCAACACGGTAACCCGAGTCATGCCATTTGGCCAGACTGTGTATATCATAATCATGAATATCCGCTGCCACGAGCCCACCCAGCGACAGCACGCTGCCATGAATGGAGTGAATAACTGATATCCACTCCTCGGCAGCCATCCCTTCTAACTCTACACAACGAATGGGTGTGTAAGCTTCACTTTCCGATGCTTCTATTTGCTTGTATTTACTGTGCAGGATTTCAGCCTCGCTCATGAGCCAGGGTGAAGGGTAACACTGCCTTTTACCGTCTCCGTCGGAGTGGGGATATGACAGGATCCTCTTCTGTCCCGAAGCGAGGGCTGCTCGAAAGAGTCGGCGCTCATCTATACGCCTCTGGTCACGTAGCGCCAGCGGGCTATTGTCGCCCAGTTCTTCACGTAACTGATCTGGAATAATGGCGTCATCATGGAGTTTGGGAGGAAATGCTCCGCCGACCATACCCAGAATGTGAACTATGTCAAACTCCATGCCCTGTGCAGATGCCAGTGGACCTACGAAGACTCCTTCTCCAACAGTCCCTAATCGTCCCGAGCTCATCTTCAGGCAATCATCAAGCATCTGGCGAAAACCGCCCAGGTTAGTACCGCCGGGCTCGATAGAATCCAGTGTACCCAATTCCTGCAACACTGCAGTCACTCGTTCGTAACTCAATATCTGCGCTTCGGGCCATGTATCCAGGTGAGAGTATTGCTTCATCATCCGGGATGCCCACTGCGAGTAGTCTTTCCATGAGCTTTCGTCAGTCGGTGGAGGGTTTTCTGACAACCTTTCGACAAACGACTTGAGCCGCATCCCCGCCTTAGCACAATCCTCATCGGGGCTGGTGGTCACAGTTTCCTCGTCTTCTTCACGTGGTTCTTCGCTTCTTAGCTTCTGTTCTATGCCTGTGCAGAAGCGCTCTAGACGATTGCTCCACTGTCCAGCACCCCTGATTATTCCCGCTCTGCCGGATACCTCCTCCCACAGCGCAGCTTCCCTTGAGGGGGACTCTGTATTTTCTCCTGTATAAACTGGTGCTTCCGATATCCACCGCATAACACTCTCCCGGGCAAAATCAGACACAAATACATCGATGAGATAGAGAGCTATTTTCCCTGCTGCCGAATCCCGGAGAGGTACAGGGTCGGGACCGGCAACAGGAATCTGTGCCAGGTAGAGATAGCTCTTGATTAATTCTGCATAAGGACTAGCGTTACGATACAGTAGGGCCATGCGGTGAAACCGGACACCGTTCTCCGCACATTGTGCGATATGTCGAACTGCCCAGCGCACCTCTTCGTTAGAGTCTGAAGCAATTGTGATATGGTCGGCTGCATAGCTCTTTGGAGCGGGTATAGTACTTGCAGCCTTTCCCTGTACTGGTTCCAATCGCGAAACCAGTCTGTGACTCTCGGCATCAACTTCTTCTTCTCCGGTAAGGCCAAGAATTACGGCGCAGCATTTGCGCACCCCAAGACTGGATACGAAAGCCAGTTCGCCCCGCGAAAAACCTGTAACCAGGTAAAAGATAATGAAGCCGAGGTCTTTCAGCACGCTTTCAGCATCGCCGTTGTCAACTGATATAGCAGCGGAGTGGGCAAGCTCCTCACGGTCGTAGTAAGGCTGCGTGAGCTCTCGGTACATGTGATACCACTCAACGACCTGGTTCAGTACCGGGGTTTTTGCTTGCAGCCACGACAACTGCTTTTCCGACAGCATGGCAAGCTCATTGAAGTTATTTACCAGATAACCATGAAGCGGGGGATGCTTGGATATTGCGCCAAGCGGTTCCCTGTTTGCCATCTCGCTGGCAAAGTGCCTAACTGCGACCAGCTTCATTGTTGGCGTGAGAGGTGATTTACCCTGTCTGGTTAGTGCTGGTGCTCCCAGGTACTCGGTGAGTCTGGGTAGGACCATGAAGCGTACGTTTACTAGGCCTCGCTGTTTTCCCAGACTGCGCCGCACCGACAGACCAGTGTACATGGAGGGTACGACGACTGTTACCGGAGCAAGCAGGTTGTCGTTTTTTGCTTCAGCAATTAGAGAAGCTAACTGCTCCTGTACCTCACTCCCGTAACCATCCAAAATCAAACGGTTGTAAGTCATATGTCCTCACAGCTCCTTAAAGGGCTATCAGGCTTTACTTAGTATCTCCAACTTGATTACGTCAGGCGTGCGCCCGCCACGGGTATATGATGAACCTAACAAGGCTAATAAGGCCAAACCAAAGCTACAGCAAACTAGAATAGCTGTTTTCACTGATGTGCTCAACGTAATTATAGCACCAGCCAAACCTCTCCAGAAGGAGTTGTGAATTACTCGCTTCGTGAAGTTTGAGGGTCTCCTAAACTTTCATCTGACGGTTGAGCAACCTATGACGCAGGATTTGACTCTTATCACAAGCGTAACAAAACGCCAGATTGTAGAGGTCAGAATAGTTCCCCTATTTGACAGATGACAAGTATCGCTGCTAATCACACATAACAATCCTCATGTTGACCCTTTAAATCTAGCAATCTATAATCCTATTACCTTTATAAGGAGAATCGGTATTGAATTCTTGTGCCGCTATGGCAACATCTGTTGGTCTTCAGAAATCTAACCGCGACCAGGAGGAATAACATGAAAATATTTATAGGACACAGTTTTGATGATAAGGACGATACTGTTATTGGCAAGTTTCTAGAATTTTTTAAATCTAGGGACGATATAGAGGTAATTACAGGCGAACGGGTACAGAATAAATCAATAGCGGGAAAAGTCCAAGATAAGATAGGCGAAAGTGATGTTTTTGCTGGTATATTTACCTGTGATAAGAAAATAGATACTGCTAAAGGCATTTTCAGCCGTGAAAAAGCCTACACTACATCTAACTGGGTAATTCAGGAATCTGGGTTTGCTTTGGGCCGGGATAAACCGCTCATTCTTATCGTAGAGGAAGGCATCTATAAATTCCCTGAACTGCAAGGTGATTTAGAGCTCATATATTTCACTAGGAATGACTTAGAACAACCTTTTGTTAAACTGAATCAAGTAATTGACTCCACGTTGGGAAAGGCAAAGACCTTAGTGACGGGTGGCGTATATGACAGACCAGAATCTCCAGAGGGAAAAGAGGAAAAACAAGAAGGGAAAAGGGAAACTCCCACTCCTATAGGAGAAGAGGACGCTTTCGGCAAGTACTGGAAGGCCCTTGATACTAAGGACCCTGCCACGGTCAGAAAAGCATACGAAACAGACCTTGTGCCAGCTCTCTCTTCTGAAGATGATAAGTTGGTATGGAAAGGTTTTACCTTGCGAATGGCTCACTCCTTTGGTGATTCAGCTGCCTTCGGGGAACTCGTGGAGCTTGCGGAAAAGAACAAGGACAAAGCCGAAGTAGTGGAGCAGCTAGCCATCAGACTGAAACACATGGGAGAATACGGGAAGGCGAAAGACAAATATCTAGAGGTGAAGGATATATATGACATTACGAATGAAAGTGCTAAGGTGAGCATAGTTAACTGCTATGTTGAGGCAAGTCAATGCATAGCTTTGCAGGGAGAGTATGATGAGGCGATTTCCTTGCTATCCAAACGACTACGCGAAGGTGAGTTCAGTGGCCAGAGAGCACAAATCTTGAAGGGTCTGGCTGATATAGCGGAAGATAACATGGACATGGAACGATTCTTCATATATGCGGAAGGATGCCTAGATATGGACCCCACATATACCGACCTGCGATTCAATCTGGCTTACCGTTATTCAGCAGCGGGTCAGCATAGAATAAGCCTTTTGCACTATAAGAAGCTCACAGATGCCGTAGAAGAACCTATGGGACTAAATAATCTCGGCGCTCAATATGAGAAGGTTGACTTGAAGGGAAAGAGCATTAATAGCTATTGTAAAGCAGCAGACCGTAGAGTAACTCTAGCGATGGCTAATCTAGCCAACAGATATCTCGACCAAGGATTTGTAGAAGATGCTAGCAAAATGATTAAAAGGGCAAATGACTTGTCCAAGGCTGATGTCGAGGTTCATGGCAACGTGGGCTACGCTAAGAATCGGTTAGATTCGATATCAAAAGAAGAGAACGACAAGGAAAGAGAATTACTAATGGACGCAGAAAATGAACGACGATTCAGAGTGAGGTACGCAGAATCTTACCTGACCGACAAGACTATCCGGCCAAACCATTTTGGGGGGACCTGGGAAACACAGTGTGGTGACCTAGAAATATTCTTTAGTCCAGATGAAAATACTATCAGAGCGGAGAAGCAGACTGAAGTAAGTGCAATAAAAACCAGATTAGTTTCAATAGAGGGCGCCATCAAGAATTTAAGTGGAACATATAGTATCAAGATTGTGGACACTACTAAATGGAGTACGGGGCCAACAAAGGATACGTTTTATACGGCCACTGGATACATGCTTCTGGATAGAGATGACGATACACAAATAGAGGTCATGGAGAAGTCTGAAAAAGACAAAAGGTCCGTGCTACGTTGGTGTAAAAAGTAGATTACGGGTAACAAAAAGCTAAAAGGTGTGGTTTTCAGACGTTGCGGACATGCTGTCATGGTCAATCGAGATTTTGGCAGTCACCCCTAAACGGTTCTTTGGGCTTGATAACGAGAGTTGGTTCATGAATAAATTCTAGGTCCCTCACCCAACCGCTCCAAAGCGCAACCGCACCTATCAGCGAAATGGTACATTTGGCTTTGACTTCTCTTACTTCTTGCAGTTTCTGTTCATAGCAAGAGAAGAAAGCAGCCGCTGTTGCAGCGTCTTTTGTGTGGTCGCCACTGTGAGCTTCTCCAGAAACGAAAGCCTCCCAGCAGAATAGAATCGGTTGATGACCAGAAGGTGGCCACCAGCGCCGCCAATCCAGCGTGAATTCACATTTACCGGATGAGGATTCATGAAGCCTTTTTAGAATCCATGCAGACTGATGAATTCCTAGGGTAGTAACGTATGCTCCTGATGATGCCGACCAAGGACGGTTGCCGTCTCCCTCGCGCCCCTTACTTAAGTCTCGCCAATCTTCAGGAACTGGAATGAACAAAGGTGCTTCAAATCCAAGAGCAATACTATATCCTTGCCGGATGTCTGATTCCAATTGCTGAACTAGCTTGCAAATGTAGGAAGACACCTGAATGGTGCCATCTTCGGGATTCACTCTAGCCCACGCAAAGGATGGTAAGCTAGTCTCTGCGGAACACTGGGTGGTTCCAACGTCACACGCATATATTATTCGCCTTCGCCCCATCTATCACAATTATAGCTCATGACCCCACCAACAATACATCGGATTGTTATGCAACTCCATATGAGCTACGAGTTCCAAGTTTCAGATTCCAAGTGTAAGTTAGAAGCTACAACTCAGAAATTAACAGTTAGAACCTGGAATTGAAACGGGAGCAAGGGGGCAAATCTTGAAGTCGTAATCTGGCTGACTATTATGTCACACCAAAATCTGTTAAGAAGGCTCGTCAAAGTCGAATAACGCTCTCGCCGGCACTCCCAGTGCTTGTGCCAATCGCTTAACACTACGTATAGATGGGTTGCGTAAACCGCGCTCCACTCCGCTGACATAAGTGACATGGAGTCCTGCCTTATCCGCGGTTTCCTCTTGAGAAAGGCCGGACCTTTTCCTGAGAGAGCGCAGATGGCTTCCAAACGCTGATAGAAATGGGTCCGAAGCGACTTGCTTAGACATGCAGTTGCAATAAGCGTAAGTGATAATTAGAATATAAGTCCATAGACTATGAGTAAAGTAGAACGGGTTACAAGAGATAAGGAGGTGTAAGCAATGAAAAAGTGGTATGTATTTGTTGGTATTCTTGCATTCTTGTTGGTGGTTAGTGTAGCTGGTCACGTGTACAACATACACTGGGTGTCTCAACTAAAAGATGAAGCGTATGAGGTAGGGTACCAAGAAGGGTATGAAGAGGCACGTAGCTACTGGGTTGACGCAGGTTACGACGTTGGACATTATGATGGCTGGTGGACTGGCTACCTCAACGGGTATGACGATGGAACCGAGTACGGGCTATTCTTGGCTGGCGAGAGTAATCAGTACTCTCGGTATACCGGATCGGAGGCCCAGCAAGAGTGGAGAGAAAGATGGAGAGACTCGGGAATCTACGACAGAGGATACTCGCATCCAACACCTTCTGGATAAATCGGGTAAGAATGACACAAGGTTGATTCCGACGGAGACAGCATATAATAAGGTTCTGGAGTTGAAGAGGCATACTGACTATGCATGCTAGCTAGCTAGCTAGCTAGCTAGCTTACTTACTATGACGCGTTTATCAGGGCTAATGAAAGCAACCTTTCCGACCTGCTGTATTGTTATAGCCTTGCTGGGCTTGTCTTGCCCCTTCGGGGCTCCCGTCAAGATTTCGATTACTGCCGATGTAGTATTCAGAACTCGGTCGGCATTGCCTATACCGTTTTCGTCGGGTTGCTTATGTAAGAAGTGGTTCGAACTGGCTGTTAGTGAAAGCGTGACGTTTACTGGCATAGCAGGGCTGATCGGAATTGCGGCGGTTAGCCAGTAAGTGATTAGGTGAACCTCAAGAGAGTACGTGCTATTCTTCTGCTCGGGAGGCCAATATTACACCTTATGGCTTTTTGTTCATCTCAATGTGAATTGTATTCGTTACTTTGGAGCTTGCACCCTTTGTTTAGACTCGACCCCTTGCGCAGCAGCTGACATAGAGTAAGTTTCTATGCACACCGTGTCCATTGTGGTATAATATTTATAGTTCCAGATGGCAAGCGCCATTTAGCGGCGGCCTTGGTGGTAGGGTTGGCAGTAGCTCTTTGAACCAAAGTCTGGTGCTCTCCCGCAAAAGCACCATATACTAAGTCCCTATGCTAGAGGCCCCTTTTGGAGATAAGCTTGAAGATCGCTTTCATTGCGCATCACGTTAACTTTGAAACAGGGCCAGCAACCGTCACCGCTCACCTAGTCGAAAGGCTTTGTGAGGATCATCAGGTTTCGGTTTTTTCTAATACTATAAATGGAATTGACTTACTCAAAGTTAAGCACTATAAGGTGCCAGCACTCAGATGTGGCAAGTCTTTGGCACACATTACCTTCTTGATATCCAGTACCTTACTTCTTGCCGCTCTTTCCCTTCTCAGAAAAACAGACTTTGACATCATTCATTCGACAGGGTATGACTCTGCCTTTTCTTCAAACGTTATAACCTCTCATTTCTGTGAGAGAGAGTGCCGGTGTCTCGAAAAAGCTAACATAATTAAGATACCATGCAGGAGTGTCTGGCAAAAACTGAAAGCCTTGGACCACAGGCTGTATCGCAGCCTGCTATGCTTTGTTGAGGGGCTGATAATTCATCGCAGCAACTCTAAAGCGTGTATTGTAGTTTCTCAGGCTATGCAAAAGGAGTTTGCCCGCCATTACGGTGATGCGGCCAAAGACATCATCGTAATCCCTAATGGAGTAGATACTCTCAGATTCCACCCGACTAATCGGCTGCTCTATAGAGGCCAGATCAGGCAAAAGCATGCTGTATCCCGTAGTGATCCATTACTGATGTTCGCTGGAGGCGATTGGGAAAGGAAGGGAGTTCGGTATATCATAGAAGTACTTCCACTGCTTTCGGAAAGAAACGTCAAACTTATAATTATTGGTAGCGATGACGAGAAATTCTACGGCCAGCTTGCGGAGCTAAAGCGGGTGAGGGAGAGGATAATCTTTGTTCCTCACAGCAGCAATCTTTGGGAATACTATGCTGCTAGCGATATATTCGTTCTTCCTACCATATATGAGCCCTTTGGTCTGGTCATCGTCGAGGCTATGGCCAGCGGCTTGCCTGTAATCACCAGCAGGGTTGCCGGAGCTGCCGATCTCATAATCGATGGGGTAAATGGCCTCCTACTTAGAGCCCCCTCCGATGTCAACGGCCTGGCAGCAAAAATCGAGTTGCTGCTTTCAAGTGCTGGACTTAGAAAGACCATGGGTGAGCGTGCTAGGGAAACCGCAGAAAAATTCTCATGGGATCAGGTAGCTCAGAAAACCTTGGAGGTCTATAATACTGTATTAAATCGGCCGGACTTAGAAAGGCTACGGCTGAGCGTGCCCGAGAGACTGCAGAGAGACTTTCACGAAATCCAGCATCTCAGAAAACCCTAGAGGTCTATAATAGTGTATTAAAGCGAGAGAGGAGGGTAGTGTAACAACTAACATGCCTAGAGACTTACCTGTAGGCAATGGCAACCTGCTCATCAATTTCGATACTGATTACAACATCCGGGATATCTACTATCCTTATGTCGGCAAGGAGAACCATGCCGAAGGTTGTGTATCACGTACTGGCATCTGGGTTGATGGCAACTTCACCTGGATTGACAGCCCCCAGTGGCAGAAGGAAATGGTCTATGAAAGCGATAGTCTGGTCACCAAAGTTACGGCCACTAATCCTGAGATAGGGCTTACCCTCACCTATTCTGACCTCGTGGACTTTCACCGGGACATCTTCTTTAGACGAGTTAATATCGTCAATCACCGAGACTACCCCCGCGACGTACGTCTATTCTTCCATTATGCGCTACGGGTCCTGGGCAGGGAAATAAGCGATACTATCTACTACCACCCAGAACTGAGGGCATTGGTGATGTATAAAGAGCAGCGTTACTTCATGGCAGGTGGCCAAGTAAATGGAAGAGTTGGCCTCGACGACTGGACAACCGGAAGCATAAAATCAGAGGATAAACAAAGTGCACGGCGCGATGCCGAAGATGGCAAATTGGAGAAGGTGCCTCTTACCTGCGGCTTCGCTGAGGGCGTCATCGGGCTCTATGAGAAGGCTGTGCCCGCTGGAAGAAGCTCAACCATTTACCACTGGCTGGCGGCCAGTACCCATTTCCACGGAGTCGAGGAACTCAACGCTCTGGTCAAGGAACGTGGACCTGAGTCATTCATCATACGCACCCGTGATTACTGGCGAGCATGGGTGAATAAGGAATCGCTGGACTTTGCCGGCCTGCCGGCCTCTATATTGGACCTGTACCGCCGCAGCTTGCTCACGATGCGTGTGCAGACTGATAACCGCGGCGCTATCATTGCCAGCAGTGACTCAGACATCGCCGAAGTTTTGGGGGACATCTACTCTTATGTGTGGGGTCGTGATGGCGCCTTCACCGCTAAGGCCCTCGACATGGCCAACTACGATGAAGTCAGTCACGAGTTCTTCGATTTTTGCGCCAATGTCATTACCAGTGAAGGCTATCTCCTTCACAAGTACACCGCTGACGGGTATCTGGCGGGCCAGTGGATGCCCTGGGCAGACGAGGAGGGCAAGCTGCAACTGCCAATTGAAGAGGATGAGACTGCTTTAGTAATATACAGCCTCTGGCACCACTACCATAAGTTCCACAATGTAGAGCACATCCGTTCCCTTTATCAAAAGCTGATTAAGAACGCTGCCGATTTTATGGCTAGCTATAGAGAGCCTCATACGAAACTTCCGGCACCTTCATATGACCTTTGGGAGGAACGCCGTGGCATCCACTCGTTTACCGTGGCTGCGGTTTGGGCAGGCTTACAAGCGGCAGCCAATTTTACGGAAATGTTTGGTGAGGTGGCCCTCACCAAACGGTACCGTCAGGCGGCTGCTGAGATAAAAGAGGCGGCTATTGAGTATCTTTTTGACAAGAAGTTGGGGCGCTTCATGCGCTCGGTCAAAGTTGACGCTGACGGTGTGGTGGAACCGGACTACACTATTGATAGCAGTATTTGCGGTCCTTTTCTCTTCGGCATGCTCCAGGCTACTGATCCCCTTATTGAGAGCACGATGGCAGTACTTATGGACAGGCTTTGTTGCAAAACCGAGGTGGGAGGCATTGCCCGTTACGAGAACGACCGCTACCAGCAAGCCAGCCAGGACATAGCCAATATTCCCGGTAACCCATGGTTTGTTTGCACCATGTGGGTAGCACAGTACCACACTGCCAGAGCTCAATCGGTAGATGACCTAAAGCCGGCCCTTCAAACCCTCACCTGGGCTCAGCACTGCGCTCTCCATAGTGGTGTTCTTGCTGAGCAGGTTCATCCGCATAATCATGCTCCGCTCAGTGTCTCACCGCTGACCTGGAGCCACGCCGCTGTTGTGATAGCAATCCACGAATACATCGACAAGTACCGTGAACTACAAGCACAGCTACACCATAGGCAAAAAGGTACATAGTCCGCTTATCCGGTCTTTGAATCTCCTGTTGCACAAAGTGACGGAAGGTGCAATCTGTCAAGCCAGCCCTTGGGAGTGGAACAACCCTAAGCTGGCTTGCTATGACTTGGCTGCCTTTCCACGATAGCTATCTCGGCATCGGAAAGCCCGTAGAGTCTGTAAACTATCTGGTCAATAAGGTCATCAGTTGCTTTAATGCGAGTCTTGAGTGGAGTCAGAGCTTTTATGGCAGACGAAAATTCGCTGGCAATGGTATCCCGGACATCAGATGGGCACGGGTCCTTAACAACGTTGTTCTTTTTGAGCACATCCAGCAAGTCTTCAAAGGTGTTGTTGTGAAAGTCCTTTATCTTCGTCTTGTTCTTCTGGTCGTCGACAGAACTTTTTAGTATTTCCTTCTCCAGCCATGATAAGAATGCCTTAATGCTGGACTGCTTTTCCTTATTAAGGCGCATCATTTCCCCAGCAAGGAAAGCCAAGAGGTCATGCACCACATCTGATTTCTCATGCTCCGTATCTGGTTTGCCATCCTCTCTGAGAGGCAAAAGTCCGACCACAAATGTGAGGATTCTATCCCAATATTTGCTATCCATGTGCTCTTGATATAACCTTTTAGCTTGATTCAGCAACTGCTTGCGTTCTCTTTCGGGGGTATTAAGGTGAATAAGCCGGATGGGCAAACGCTCCAATTCATTAGTAGAAACATTGTTGTTAGTACTTGTCAACTTGAAACGCCAATTGAAGAGTCGTGAGTTTATCAGCGCAAGTAAAAAATATAGATTCGTTACATCTTCACTTTCTATCGAGTTAGTCGAATCGGCAAAATAAACACGTTCGTCAAAAAAGGTGGCTCTCAGCCTTACTGCTTCGTCTATTCCGGTAATGCGCTGAATTCCAATACGGAAATTAGGAATAATCTTGGGATTCTTTGTTTTCTGGTAGTATAGTTGCTCATTAAACCACTCCTTTTCTCCTTGGCTGAGATACCAATGCTTGGCATAACGGTCGATTTCTACGCCTTTAATCATCTCATGGTGTCGCGAGCTCCGGGTTATAAACTCTGCAAAAGTAGTCTGATTCATTTCACCACGAGTTAAGGTGGCCATTTGAGAAATGTGGCACACGGGTAAACGTAAGTGTATTTTGGTAGCAATATCCCACTCGACTTGAGACACGAGAGGGATTGGGAAGATGTCAGGGTCAATCGCTTTAATCTCTTGTAAAGATATACAAGCCTCTTTCGGACTTTCTGTGAAGTGCTTACCGGGATGTACCCTCATATTGAAGTGGCTTGTGGGTCCCGGTTTTCCGAAAATAATAACACAGGTTGATAGCTTTGCATCTTCAAAGACCCTATCTTTCGGGTCGTCTTTCTGAGGGAAGCACTCTAAACGACATACGCTCGATTTAATAAGCAAATGAGCTCGCGTTCTGGCACAAGAATAATCATTTACAATAGCTAAAGGTATGATTTTCCCCACCAGTCCGCCATCTCGTAATAGTTGATAATCCTGAATCAGGAATGGCCTGAACAAGTTGACTTTGCCACCAAGTGCAGGGTGATAAATGGCTTCCGATTCAAGATATATGGCAAGTTCAGCATGAGGATCTTCCGTACCCAAACGTTCCTTCTCCAGGACATCATACGGCGGATTACCAATCACAGCATCGAAGCCAGCACTGTTTTTGCGGTTGCCCTGTTCATCGTAAAACACCTCGGGGAATTCTAGTTCCCAGTGGAAGAAACGCCTTTCCTTAGAACTTTCCAGAGCCCTTTGAACGTACTTTTTCTGCGTAAGTTCCTCCCACTCGGGGTCAGGAGACTGTAGTTTCTCAACCAGCGTGTTATAAGCGTCCCACGCTACCTCATTACCGAAGGATGTACTCGTCCAAACATCCGCCAGCATACGGAAGCGCAGTACGTCATGCCCAAACACCTCCTCCCATTTTTGCTTGTTATGCACGTCCTCCAGTGTCTCAGTGGGTAGTTTGGCAATAAGCGCCCGGTTTTGGAGCAGGTCGTAGAGTTTCTGGTTAAACACGATCTGAAAGAGGCCGAGTTGCACCGAGGCACGACTAAGGTCAATGGCTTTCTTCTTACCCTTGGCTTTAGGTATCTCATCAAGGTCACCTACTCTGGCGCCAATCAGGCTATTGCCTACCCTCAGATGATGGTTAAGGAAAGAGAGTGGCTTCGATTTAGCCATAGTGGTTAGCCATAGTGTAAGCTTGGCAAGCTCGACAGCCAGTGGGTTCAGGTCAACGCCATAGATGCAGCTCTCTACAACACGACGGCGATAGTAAGTTAATTCTGATTCTTCGGCGAGTTCTAAAGGTGATTTAATGTCTGGGTCAGTAGCAATTGCTTCGGCTAGAAAGTCCGTTGCCCGTGCCAGGAAGTGTCCACTGCCCATAGCCGGGTCGAGCACCTTCAGTGCAAGGTATGGTTCAAGGAGTCTTTCACTTTCTTCAGCTATCTTACGCTCATATTTCTCTGTTGGCTCTAATCCTTGCTTCTGTTCTTTCAGTATCTGCCATTCGGTAATCACCTTAGCAACTTCGGGCTTTAGAGTTTTTACCTTCTCGTGCGCCTCTGCTACCAGTGGGTCAAGCGTATTCTCCACAATGTAATTGACTATGTACTCAGGTGTATAGTAAGAACCACTCGCTTTTCGCTCGCCTTTGTCATTGGCAAGATAAAGCTCGTCCTTTGTGTAGGCAACTTTCTTACCAGGATGCTTATTAGCTGGCGCATATTTTATGCTGCCCTTGTCCTTGATAATCACTAAATCGTGTGGTGCTATCACCGGCTTGAACTCAAGCAGACCTTCATAAATACTGCCCAAATGTCTCTCACTCAGGGTGTTGTAATCAACAGCCACCTCACGTTTTAATTTTTTGTCGGTAATTCGAGCTAGCTGGTAAATTGCTCGAACCAGATAGGCATCAGAAATCACTTGCTTCTCAAGAAACGGATGCTCTATCGGGTCAAAAAGCCCGCCATTATACTCCGGTACGCCCAGCTTGGGGTCACCATTATTTATCAAGCGAAAGAGGTTGCTAACGTAATGATAGTACTGCGTTGAGCTGGTGCTGAGTTCATATCCCTTCTTGAATATCTCGTCAATGTCATGGGTCAATTTTCTTAAGCTGTAATTCTCGCGATAACTTGCATTGGTGGTTAAGGGTAGCAGTTCCCTAGCCTCAGCGTAGAATACGAAGAGGAGACGGTAGAGAAGGGTTAGCGAGTTATCATAGATATCCTTTAGAGCCGCATCAGCCAGTCGTTCATGCGGAAAGTCGGCGGCGAAACCTCGGCACAAGAACTCAACCACATCATAGGCACGGTCTTTAATATCAGCTTCGAGTTCAACTGTATATTCCTCACTGCCTTCAAGAATACGGTCTAAAAGCGATTTACCCTCAACCTGAAGCAAGGCCTGCTTACAGAAGAGAACATAGAAATACTTAAAGATTTCCACAGGAGCTTCTTCCAGAAGCTGGACGAGGTCAACTTGGTAGTAGTTACCCAGTGGTAAATGAGACTTGCTGTTGTATAACCTCCATAGTCTGCCGTTAGTGAGGATTCCCCAGTTTTGCTTTGTGCCGGTCAAATACGCAGCTATCTGAAATGACGGATTCTGGTTTGTGAACGTGTCACGGTCGCTTGACTTAGTCAAGTCAAGCTCACGCTCCCAGTATTTGGCATCAGCAATTCCAATGCACAGGGAATAATCGTTTTGCTCCAGTTTCTGATAGGCCTTATTTTTGGTCTTTATATCCGGAAACAAAGCGTAATCGGGCCGATTTGTATGCTGACCAACTTTGGTAGGAGCCTGGACTATATAGCTGTTGGCATATCCAAGCAGGTATAACACCGGTTGCACAAATTCCAGCTCCGTTTGTGCCTCATTAAGGTAAGGCAAGATTGACTTTTTGGAGTTATACAGCGATTGAAGACTCTCTCGGAAAGGGACTAGCTCCGCGTCAACTTTCCATTCCTTCCATTCAGGTAGACGTGCCTGTAGAAAGTGGTCAGAAAATAAACCTCGATTCTGAAATGGTGGACTTGGCTGGTCAGGCAAACCTTGTTTCTTCTCTTCAAACATTCGGCATAGTCCATGTAGGGGTTTTGCTATCATATTACACCTAAATACCGAAGTCTGTCACTTTAGGCTTTAGGGTGCTTTGTTCGTAAGGGCACGAGCAATCTACTGCGATGCAGGAAACCTACTACACAATCCTGACAAAAGTGCAGTCCCACTGTCCTGCGAGAAGTTACTCCACGAAGTCGACAAACTTACGTCGAACACAACGTACGGGCTCGCTCCCTCTTGGGATCTTCAATTCTTCTCACCGTGACCGTGGTTCAGTTGAATCTGCCATAGAACTGAAGTATGACAGACACTACGCGAGTGCTCCTGTGGTTATGCTTGCATTCCTAGCCTTGCTCGTGGTTCTGCGACTCAAACCGACCCATTACACTCGGCCGATACTGCAGAGTTTGCGCTTGTTAAAATGAATAGACTTGAACTTACCTTCTACTGTGCTGGTGCGAATCAATTGTGAGTCAGTGCACTTTATTGCATCTTTGCGGTTCTGAGAGCCCGGCGATGACCGAGATGCGCCAGCGTCGCCAGACGTCTGTCCTTATCAGGATACAACACGGCGATACTCTAACCGCCGATCCGAGCACGTAGTTCTTTCGAAAGAATAGGAGCAGTTACATAGACAGACTCCAAACCGAGCTTTTCTGAGAGCATTTCTTGGAACGATTCAACGCTGCCACGTAGGCTACCTCTGACGATCTCACCAGCATAGAACTCTCGTGCTTTCGTGCCAATTGCTGACCTTCCGATAATCGCCTCTAATAAGGGAAAGAGTGCCTTCAGACTCGATAAAAGCCCCGCAGATACTAGGTCTCCAACGATTGCTAGGATTCTTGCACCATCACCTGCGATATTCCTTGCCTGAGAGTGCCTGAGGTGACACCAGAAGGCATGTGCAATCGAAAAGTCACTGCCGCGGTTGCTGAACATGAGCACATCTTTCGAGGCTCGCGTGACAAGGGTCAGAGGCCGACAAGCGTCGAAATCCTCCACGGAGATGAGATGAAGAGTACCAGGATAGGCTGTGCTTCTTTTGGCAACCTCGGCCATGAGTTGCCTCGTGTATTCATCAAAAGCATCAGTATTCTGAGCTGCCTGCCGTGCACGTTCAAACGCGTACCATGTATCCCTGGAATTGTACACGTAGATTCTTGTGCAGGCATGATCTGGGTTGAGGATGCCATCGGTGAAATTGGTGGCGCGATAGCCGTCCTTGTAGGGTAATGTCGCACCAGGCTTCTTTCCGAAGCGCCGTACGAATTCAGCGGTACCAAGTCTCTCATGCGGGTTCCATAAGCCCGAAGTATTTGAGACCGTCAGAGTAATCCGAGGACCGCGCTGTGAAGACAGACGGTAGAACTCTCGGCCCAATGCGTAAACATCCGTAGAAGCAATTAGCTTTCGTGAAAACCCGAATAGCCTCTCGACCGAGGTGGCCGCTTCTAGGCGTCGAAAGTAGGTCTTGGCCCCATCGCCAGCAGGCACATGTTTGGCAACCTTCATAACGATCTTCCGCTGTTCCTCTGGAAGCTGCTTTGACTGGAGGATGTCCTGAAGAACATCTTTACGAAGACCAAATAGAGCGCACGTATAAGGAAATCTGCCTCCCGAATCGATAGCGTTATGACCATGGTGCCCGATGAACATGCCGAAGGCTGCAAGTGCGTCAGCAACCTCTTTACTTGTGTGGTAGAGAGACGGGGCATCCTCAAGAGGAAGACTATGCTGGACAGCTTTGTTCACAAAAGATAAGTCAGAAACAGACTGACCGCGCGCCCTTGCCTCTGCAATCTGGAGAAACTCACGAACAAGTTCGTCCAGGTGTTCTGGCCTCGATCCCTGGAGTTGGTTGAATTGTTCTGGTTGCCTTTCAAGTCGCTCAAACGCCCACTGCCATACCTTTCCGACCTCACGGGCAGCGGGGTCTGGAGCAACCGTTAGTGTCTTGAGGACGGCCCCCACCACCTCCTTCCATATAGTACTTCTGTCCATCTGGAATCTGTTTTAATACCTATTCCGTGGGCATTTATAGTATAACATATCGGCGTAGCACGAAACGTTAATCCCCGATGCCTTATTCAGGCTGTGTTAGCGTTTCAAGAATTCGAGGGACACCATAGCAGTTGGGCCCACCATAGAATAGATTGGTATTATATCCCCGGAATCGACAATGTTGTTGTGGTATGGACGTTGAGTAACAATCCTCGGAAATGTGTGATTTGTGCTGAGTGCCTTTCCTCTGTGCTTCAGTCATATGGCCACAATCCAAACCGTAGTTTCAAAGCTCAGGGGACACTGGCAAGCTGCCCTTGTATGCACTGGTGCTGGGCAACGTCCTCCTGCGAAGTCAGTAACACAGCCGCCGGAGTAGTCAGGAGGCCTCGATTGGTAAGAAAAGGCAAGTCTAGGCATATTGACAATCATCCCAGTGACAGTAGTACAATAATGTCAGTGCTCATAGTTCCCATGAGGATGTAGAAGTGGCGATCAGCCGTTCATCAAAAGGTTCTCTCACTTCCCGCTTTTTCCAAGTCGGCGTATACAGCAGGATAATCGCATGCTGCGCACTCACCGAACTATGACGACAAGTATGAAGCAGTGAACAATGGAGGTCATACAATGAAGAAAGCTAGGTTTATAGGCAGAATCCTTGGAACTGCAATTGTGCTTGCTATGCTTTGGACGACATTTGGTGGGTCACCGGGCATCGCTCAGGCGGCTGACAAGTTCAATATAGGGGATACTGTTGAAGTCACCGCCAATCTTAATGTGCGTGAAGGAGCGGGAACTAGCTATCCTGAGATCACAGACCCTGATTATCCTGGTTACGCACCAGAAGGGACTATAGGAGAAGTCCTCGACGGGCCATCAAGTGCTGACGGTTATATCTGGTGGCAGGTCGACTTTGGCCCAGGATTATATTCCGGCTGGGCAGTTGAGGATTGGCTTGAATACGCTTGCAGCATGCCCGGGAGGGATACTCCTGAAAAGGCCCCCGACTTCTTTGACAGTGTATTAAGTCAACTCAGCCTGCCTATCAATGATTTCGCACTAGAAGCCTTAGAAATATGGACGCGTTATGAGAACACAGAGGCATGCTGGAATCCATTGGCGACAACTTGGGATATGGGAGAAAAAAGCTGGGATTTCAATGCTGCAGGCGTCAAGAATTATGTTGACGAGGATACAGGTGTTGAAGCCACCGCAAATACTCTGTCACTATCATATTACGAAGCCATTCGGCAAATGCTAGCAAGAGTATCTTTTGATGAAGAGGCCATTCAACAGGCAGTGGCGACCTGGTCTGGGCTCAGTCCCAGTGACCCGTATGCTGTTAATCTGGTTAATGAATGGAAGGAATTGTACCAAAGCGACTCAACACCACCAGTCGTTACCGCCTTTAACGTTGTACCCAGTTCCGTCACTCCGGGTAACCCATTTGCCATCTCCTATACGATCTCAGATACGGGTGGTTCTGGCTTGGGTTGGATCCAGCTGTGGCGAAAGTACGAAACAGCAAGTTGGGAGCAAGTGGATAGCACTACACTCTCCGGCGTCGGAAATGGCCCCTACCCTGGTTCTTTTTCTGATACACCCCTCACAGTTGGCACTTATTGGTATGGGATACATATCGGCGATGGTGCAGGAAACTGGGTCACAGAAACGGACTCAGGTTTTTCTCCCATCGAGGTGGAAGTCATTCCGGCAGACAATCCGCCACAGGTAACAACTGAGGGTGCATCTAGCGTCACCACGTCGTCAGCAGTGCTGACCGGCAACCTCGACAGCACAGGTGGAGAGACCTGCCAGGTATGGTTTGACTATGGGACATCAACATCCTACGGAAGCTCAACCTCAAAGCTATCAGTCTCATCAACCGGGCCGTTTACCACCGTTATATCTGGGCTAAACCCCGATACCACTTATCACTTCAGAGCGTGTGCTCAAAATGGCAAGGAGACAAGCTATGGCTCTGACGTAACCTTCAAGACAGAACCTGCTAATGAAATTGTTGCACCAGGTAAGTTGAGTCAGAATAATCCAAGGAAACTGGCAAGGACTTCTGATGGTGTTTTACACTGCGTTTACAGCCGCTCTGATGGTTCCTATAGTCAAATCTATCATTCCTATTCTACCGACGAAGGAGAAAGTTGGATTGAGGAAGCGGTAACTGATGCCCCTTATAGGCACGAGAATCCATCAATTGCCACAGATAGTAAGGACTACATCCATGTCGTTTGGGATACACGCCAGGGTAGCGGGTCAAGTGAGACCTGTGCAATTCAGTATCGTGTAAAGACAACAACGTGGCAGGACATTGAGGATGTTATTAATCAACAATCTTTGCCTTCACTGGCAATAGATAGTCATGATAATGTCCATCTTGTTGTTGGCGGGAAATGGGGTGGTGCCTACAGCTGTCACTATGTAAGGTACATAAAGAGGACCCCGTCAGGTTGGGGTTCACCTGAAACGGTCAGTTCAAATTGCTGGGGTGGGAATCCAGCAGTAGCGATAGACGAGGATAATGATGCTCATGTGGTTTACACTCACTCACCAAAGTCTGGTTCCCATTATGGGCTGAGATATCGAAAGAGAACCGCCAGTGGTTGGCAGAGTGAGGAAATTATTCAGACTGATGACCACGATTGGTCTCCGGGCTCAATAGCACTGGCTAGCAGCGGTAACATTTATGTGCTTTATTATTTAGGTTCGTACAGCGGTGTTAGTGGCGTTACCCCAGGGCCTATTATGATGAGCATGAGGACTTCTAGTGGCTGGCAAACAGCCGAAGAGGTCTGTCCCGCAAGTGAATATCCACAGAAAAACCCAAGCATATCAGTAGACAGCAATGATGCTCTTCACGTAGTCTGGCAAGGAAAGCACTCAGGTTCACCGGACTATTACCAAATACGATATAGGAAATACACCACTGGCTGGAGTTTGGTTCAAGACCTTACTTCTGCTTCTGTAGACCAAGAATATTCGAATCTCATTTGGGCTTGGTGGCCAGTTGTAAGTGATGTTAGAACCAGCAGACCAAAAGACGGTTACGCCTTTGTTTGGAACGACGGCTCTGACATCAAATTCTATAGAAGCAGTGATTTAGAGTGGGGGACAGGCGCTGGCCCTAAAATATGGTATGTTGACGATGACCTTGTTGATTACCCTGCCGCCGATTTCACCACGATTCAGGAAGCTGTCGATGCTGCCAACTCTGGGGACAGTATTATTATTTATCCTGGTACTTACACCGAGAACATAAACGTGAACAAGGATCACTTGACCATTCAGTCAGAGAACGGGGCTGAGACAACAATCATTAAGCCTGCAAACCTGAATGAAGTAGTATTTCATATCACAGTTGATGAAGTGGAGGTAAGTGGCTTTACCACTGATCGTGGAGCCGGAGCTGTTTATCTGGCAAATGCAAACTATTGCAGCATCTGTCATAACATTATAAAAGGCACTGGAGATGGAATCACTCTCTCTCAGTCACATAACAATGTATTAAGTAGCAACACCTTAGACTCGAACAACTTCGGAATATTCTCAAGTAATGCTCATAATAACACTCTGGTCGATAACCACATATCGAATAGCCAACTAACCGGCCTTCTACTTCAGAATTGCAGCAATAACACTCTTACTGGCAACATAATGTCAAATAACCGCTGGAACTTTGATGTTACGGGGATTTACGGCGACCACAGGATAGACACTACCAACAAAGTGAATGGAAAGCCTATACAATACATCGTGAACCAAGCCGATCTGGTTATAGATTCAACCTGGGATGTTGGTTATATTGGAGTCGTTAACTCCAGGGGCATAACAGTAAGAGACCTTTCCCTAAGCAATAATGGCGAGGGAGTGTTGTTTATAAACACCCATAATTCGAAGATAGAAAATGTCGATGTTTCAAATAATAGGTTAGGAATCTCTTTAGGAACCTCTAGTCATATCATGGTAATCAATAACAAAGCATCATACAATTTCCACGAAGGGATCAGTCTCATATATTCATCAAATAACATAGTCTACCTCAACAACTTTGATAACGGCGGACATGTTTATCCTGAGAGTTCACCCAACATATGGCATTCTCCAGAAGAAATAACCTACACCTACAACGGCAATACTTATACAAACTACCTCGGCAACTACTGGAGCGATTACGAAGACAGGTATCCAGGTGCTGGAGAGATAGGTTTAACTGGAGTTTGGGACACCCCTTACGATTTGGCCTCGGATGCAGACGATTATCCACTGGTTGCACCATTCGAGAATTACGAGACAGGCCCTGTTCCTTACCCGGTCATCACTGTGCCTTTAGAGATAACTGCCAAAGATATCTATTACGTAGGAGACACATTAGCGTCCAAGTTCACCATCACCAATAGGGGAACGGAATCTATCACCTTTGATGTACTACTTGTAGGCGGACGTGGCCCTACTGGCGAGGTCGTTGATTTTGGGAAAAGCTATGATGTCATGCTTAATCCAGGAGACAGTCATGCTTATCAAGGGTATCTCACCCTGCCCGAAAAACCTGGGACATACCATTTCTTCTGTGCCTACCACACAGAGAAACATACTCCAGGTGAGGACGAGTGTAACTGGAACACAAACATCGACGTAGAAGTTGATGGAGAAATCATACAGGATTTCAATGAAGCTAGGAGATATAGAGAACGAGATATTACTGTTTTCGAGGAAACTTATGTTAGTCCTGCTCCACCGCCCGCGTTGTGGGAAGAGATAAGCGGACCGTGGGAAGAGGAAGCGTGGGACATATCGACCCGGCTTTTACAAATCACGGTTCACCCGAACAGCCCTGAGGTGATATATGCAATAGCCAGCCACGACCATTATTACTGGGGATACGTAGGAGATACACTCTACAGATCAACAAATGGTGGACTTGATTGGACTCCAACAAATGCAGGACTACACCCGGCACCGGGATCACAATACTATTGGCCAATTGGTGCAATTGCCATCGCTCCATCAGACTCTGATGTAATTTATGTAGGCACATCAGCTTTTGACCCATATTCTGACCTGACTTCCACCGCGAAAGGGATCTACAAATCCACTAATGGAGGTGCAGAATGGACGCCAATTGCCGGGCCATACTTCACAACGTTGTTGATATTTAAGGGCTACTATCCCATTTCTTCGATGGCCGTTCATCCAGCAGATCCTGGTATTGTTTATGTCGGTACTGTTGGTGGAGGAATTTGGAGGACAACTAACGGAGGAGAATCTTGGGAGAAAATCTGGGACCTGCCGGTTCACAGGGAAACATTGCTGGAAGTAGTCAGTCTTGCTATTAGCCCTGCCAATCCAAGTATCGTTTACGCTGCTGCGTACAATTTTGCGCCATCTGAAGCTATGGGCTGGTCCGGTATTCTTATTCCAGCACATCTCATCAAGTCTGAAGACAGTGGCGACACTTGGGAGACATTACTAGAAGTGCCTTTTGGAAAAATAGATGATATAGCCGTTTCTGAGACAGATGCTCATATGCTCTACACCATAACAGGCGTAACAGAGAGCTACAGTGTCGACAAGTCTGTCGATGGGGGTGAAGTATGGGATGACGCAAGCGGCAGCAGCGGGTTGAATCCTCTCCCTGACGTGGATCCGGTATTGCGTACAATAGGCATGTACGGCACAACGGGGAAAATGGGCTCGATATGTGTGCATCCTGATTACGACAGAGTGATTTACGCATCTGGGGAATGGGGATTCAAGTATATCTACTTTTCCCCCGACTCTGGTGAGAACTGGTTTCCCCTAGGTGACTTGAAAGATAGGCATGTCAAAGATTTGGTTCTCGCCTCCGGCATCGACTCTCGTATTCTCTATGCTGCGACAATAGAGGGACTTTACAGAGTTGATATCTCAAGCTCGATGATCGTAGTACAACAGCATAGTCCTGGTGAACTGAGGGTCTACGATTCGGAGGGGCGAGTTACAGGTTTGGTGGATGGGGAAATAAAAGAAGAGATTCCGGAGTCAGCGTATTTCGATAACACTGCTATATTGTTTTCCCCAAGTAGTTTGGATCGGTATGAAATAGCAGGAGTAGATGCTGGGACTTATGGACTGACGGTGACCTCTGTTGAGGATGAAGACGCTACCGCCTTCGCCGCCACAGATATTCCTATAACACCCGGGACAGTGCATCAATACATCATTGACTGGGATGCCCTGTCTCAAGGTGAAGAAGGCGTCACAGCTCAGATAGATTCCGACGGCGATGGCATATTTGAAAGCACTGTCACTTCCGATGATGAGCTTACGCATGATGAGTTCTTGCACGAAACAATTCCGCAGCTAATTAAGGAAGATGCGATTAGCAGCTTAGACACTATAGAGCCAAGTAAAAGAGCTGCTCAGCGCTTTATTGATAATTCACGCTGGTTCATTAATAAATCGCTTGCTGATAGGCTATGGATTGATGATTCTCATTTATGCTCAGCGGCAACAGGAGGTGCTTTAGTATTTGATATGGAGAAGGCGGCTGTTCTTAAGCTGGAGATAGCAAAAAGAATTGATCCCTCTATCGAAGATGAAATCGAAGCAGTTATAGATAAACTGACAAACGCGGATAAGCTTCTATGTATCATAGCAATCAACGATGCCAAGAGCATAGATGTAGAAAATGCGCGGAAACAGAAAATAGTGGGTAGGGAAATTGCCAAGGCCGAAGAGCGACTGGACAAGGCATACGAATATTTGGAGAGGGATATGCCAGTCCAAGCGACTACTTATTTCAAGTTATCGTGGATGCATGCTCAAACAGCCATCAAATTTGCTCAAACAACAGGAGTAGCGTCACTAACATGGCATTGAAGTAAACGATAGTTGCGCAATATACCGGAGCATAAGAGCTCCAATGAAACGCTACAAGATCTCATTTTCTTTCCAAAGCAAGATTGCTTTGCCAATTAGAAGAAGGGCAGAATCCTAGGCCCATGTAACAAAAACTTGCTTTGTTCAGCAAGTCACATTAGCGTACTTTGTTACCTCAAAGGCAAAAAACAGGGCCGAGGAGTTAACCTCGACCCTATTCTGTCGCACTCTCTCGCCTGTAAGGACAGATTACCTTTGACTTCTTGCCAGCTTCCGATTGGCCTGATAACCGGCTTCCAGTAGCGCGAGCTTGTCCATTATCCTTGAATAAGGTTTGTGCCGATGGCTGTCTATCGCCTCATAGCAGTCCTGGCAGACCCAGATGCCCTGCCGTGTGTAAACCCGCAGCTTTATCAGAGCAGGGACATCCTGGCCGCAGAATTCGCATATCACCTTTCCCCCTTTCCTGCCCTCGCCACGCACAAAAAAGGGGGTATTCCACGCCACTAAGGGCAGGAATACCCCCTACAGAAAGCACAAAAAGGCGGCTACCGCCGCCTTCCTGTGCGTGGTTGTTTTCGGTCAAACGCTCTAGGCTACTGCTGCGAGTACCTTAGCCTTTCGGCTCTTCTTCCTCTTTCTCGGCTCTTGCTCGGACTCTTCCCCAGTTTCCGCTTCCGCTTGCGCTTCGGCTTCCCCTTCTACTGGTGCTTCCGCTTCGATTGGTGCTTTCGCTTGCCTATCTTGCTCCATCGCTGCGTTTGCCTGTGGGGTCATCAAGGGCATTACTACCACTTGATAGCCGTCATTGGCAAAGAGCATTGGAGAGTAGGCATTGACGAGCTTGAAGTCCACCATGCCACCGCAAGCCTTGAGAGCTTCGGCTAAGTATCTCCCATCCACTCTCACAGAACCCTGTCCATCGGTGTCGGCGGGGATTGTGGCCTCTCCCTTTTCATCGGGATTAGCCATGACAATCTTGCCTTCGCCAATGGTAAGGTCTATGGGATAGTCTTTGGGATTATCCGACAAAGCTCTGAAGGAATACACGGCCTTGACAGCCTCAACGGTGTCAAGGTGCGCTACGGTGTTGAACTCCGTCGGTATGAGCTTCTCATAGTCGGGGAATTGGCCTTCAGCGCCACGCCATTGATAGCGTATCGCTTCGGTATCAATTATCAAGCTCATGCCGTCAAGAGTATCACCGCCTTTCTCAAAGCCCAGTCTAACCCTCTTTGCCTTGCGTAAGGCATTGGCGATGCCTCTTAGCTCGTCTTTGTGGACTAGCACGTCGCCCTCGCTGTCGTCGTAGTCCAGTGCCACAGTCGCCAGTCTAAAACCATCGCTAGCAACCATAGACAGCTTGCCTTCCTTCGCCCTAAAGAGAACGCATTGGAGAACTGGTCTGACTTCATCCTTAGCGGTGAAGGGAAGCACTCTGCTGATTGCCTCCGATAGCTCCAGGCTTCCAAGATTGGGTTTGACGCTGTTAGCTGGACACACTCTGATTTCAGCAAAGGTCATGGCCGTCTTATCGCCAATCCAAGCCGTGTCGTCAAGGTAGCTGGTGCAAGCCCCACACGCTACTTTCAGCTTTTTAGCAGCAGTCTGCGCCTCGCTAGCACTGCCGTTAGAGGAAGCAGGGACTATCTTAACGATATTGCTTCCGCTAAGAGCCTTAATGTAGCCGAGCAAGCCTTTCCGCCCGATTGTAAAGTCCATCAGCATCACCCTTTCGGCTAATGTTCTGGACAGGGCGTTCACCAGTTTCGCCTTGTGAGCCACAAAGCCTTCGCCTGAGCGTTTGCCCACGATATTTAGTTGTTCTATTTAGAACACCCCCTTTCGGCTATTCTCCAATGGCGGGCAAGTCCACTGGTAGCCAGTAGTAAGCCCTCGCATAGCTGCAACTCGCTAGCCTATGCGGTTGCTTCTACTATAATAATGTCCGGAATTGCCTAAAACCTAACGCTTGCGAGCGTTTTCTGTTGTTTTTTCCGTAGCCTTGAGAGATACATTAGCTCCGCCTCTGTTAGCGTCTGACCTTTGTGCTTCTTGATAGCGATTGCCTTTAGTCGTATTGGTGCTCCGATTAGGAAACTCTTAGCGTCTAGCCATTCGTCCAAGTCCAGAGCGTTGTCATCGGCTATTAGTTCCCCAAGCTCGGTCATATTGCCCTCGCTATCTGTGACAGGCTGGTTTAGGCTTTCAAGGCGGATTGCCTTCTCACAATCAGCAAAGCCCCACTCGCTATGCCCCCACCGGTATCGGCATTTGGCCCTCTGCTCTTTGCTACAGTGCTGGCAATCTAACCCATTATGATAGGCGTAGTGCTTATACCAGTAATGGTCTTTGACATGCTCGGCAAGCCGATACATCGCAGCTTCGCCAATCGTCTTATGTTCCGCTACTCTAGCAAGCCCTTCGATGATGTCGTGCAGAAGGTCTTGTCTGTCGTCTAGAAAAGACTTGTGAGCGAACCGCAAAGCTATTTTGTAGTAGGTTAAATACGGCTCTGGTAGCTGGTCATAGCCATTGTTGCCATTGTACCCTTGCTCTCCATCTGCACTTCCGATAGACTGTAGCTGGCAAGGTTTTGTCGCTGCGGTAACGCAATTTGCGTTATCTGGGTCCCAGTGGCAAATGCCTTGCCTTTCCCCTAGTTTTCTCATCTTGCCCCCCTTCTCGCTTCTATTGGCCCGAAGTGGGTAAGCGCTCAGGCTCGCCTTGTGGGATATTCAGTTGTTAAGGTGCGATTATCCAGTATCCATCATCACACAAAAGGACATTTTGTTCATTAACAGAATGAACCTATATTTACGTGAAGGATTTCAAAGCAAGGAATTTCCATGATTTCACGAAGGAATGAAAACCGCTACTGCCGTGCGGTCATTGACATAGGACACTACCTATAGAGGGCAGCAAGGGGGTTTGCCCAAGCGCTCTCAGAGGCAGCTCTGCCAGCCTCAGCGAGGCGAAAGAACCTGCGGGGATAGCCTCGGGGGTAATTGTCCTGAAAGCTTGAGCGCTCTTCCTTCCCGCTTTCTTCCACCCAACCGAGCCTCTGGAGGTTTGAGAAGTAGACAACGAACGAGTGATAGCGGCAGCTACTGGACTTGTAGGGTGTCCGGAGCAGGTATCGTGCGGCAAGCTTTTCTATTCTGTCGGGAGAGATGGGACGCTTTTCATGCCTGGCCTGCCTTTCCTCCTGCCTGGTGGCTCTATCAACGGCAATCGCGCTCAGGAGAGTTTGCTTGTAGTGATAGCAGATATCGGATTGAGGCGCACCAACATTAGGGTCTACCTGCGGCGAGCCCATTGGACCGTGACCCATGAGGAATTCGCGAATAAACCAGCCACAACCGAACGGACGCAGGAAGCCGCCTCTACTAGGTCTGAGGTTCATTTCGATTCACCTCTTCTTTCCACAGCCGGTCGTACCAGCCCCTCAGTTCCTCGCCCGCAACCTTCCTGTATTTCGCAGTGGTGTCAAAGCTGGTGTGGCCGAGGTGCTCCTGCAGGAGTCTGAGTCCGTCACCAGAGTCATCCAGCTTCACAGCGTGGACAGCGAAAGCGTCGCGGAGCCGATGTGGACTCACATTATGCATCTTCCCGGTTTCAGGATTGATTAACTTGGGGAATCCTGCTTTCTCAGCGCAATCTCTAACGATCTGCCACGCCCTGTGACGATTTATACCGAAAACGAGTCTCCTACCATTCTTATTTACCGGGCCGCCGCGCTTGATAAAATCATCCAACATTGCCGAAGTGTCCCTGTCCAGAGGGAGTACCCTCATCCTGCGATGCTGCTGTTCTTTGATTATTGTCGCTGTTACCTTTGCGCCACATTTGGGACAAAAACTATGGGTCCTTCCCAATCTAGCGCCGCATTTGGGGCATCCCAAATTGATCCGTGCTTTGAGGTGCTGAATTTTGACCGTACCCTGGGCGAAGTCTATATCTTCGACCTCCAAAGCTAGAGCCTCGCTGATGCGGCAACCCAACCGAAATAGAAGGCGGACCAGTAACCTATCCCGCAGATTCGTGGTGGCACCCTCGAGCAGCGCTGCGTCTTCGGGTTCCAGATAAACTTTCTTGGCGTCATTTGTGGCAATCTTCATCGTTTGTGTCCGCATTATTCTCACTGGTTTCGTTGTCAGTCACGTTGGTCGCCATTTCAAGGCGTCCATTACCAATCCTCGCTTTCCTCAAGATATCGTGAGCTATTATTCTCGCGAGGATGGCCAATGCACTGGTCCTAGGAGTCACAGATGGATCGGGCTTGCTTGCCATGTTGCCATTTCTCTGGTACAATAAGCATAAATAGTGCCTCTAATTACAGCCATTGGAATCAAATATGGCATGAATAGAACATTGAGTCAATGCTTTAAGATACACTTGACAACATTAGTTAAATAGTATATAATGTACTGCACAATACATGACCAGGTTGCAGCAGGAGGACATATGGCAGAAGAAATAAAAAAATCCAGAATCACACCTGAGCAGAGGCTTGATTGGCTGAGGCGCTATGAGGACGGAGATTCACCACCCAGTATAGCTAACAAGGATCAAGTGGATGTTCGCACAGTGCGAAAACATATCGAATTAGCCAAACAAGAGAGAGAAGTCAAAGAAGCCAGGTCAATGGTATTGCGCAATGCCCTAGAGCGTCATTATCAAGACCTGTGTGATTATGCTAGAACGCTTGGCACGTACCCCTTAGGAGAAGCAACTGGGGCCCATGGTCTGTATTCCGAACACATGAGAAATGCCTTACGCCAGCATATCCCAAGATCGCGAATCTGGGGCTATCTGAACCAAAGGGACAGCCTAAGGCAAAGGATAGCCGAACTTACAGAGGAAACTGAGAACAAAATTGAAGAGTTGGTAACATCAGACGCCAGGTTGAGCAGCGGCTTGACTGAGGGTTCTTCTGGGCTTATTGATGGTTTTATCGAAGCTCTCAGATTTCAGGCTGCGCAATGGGCCAAGGGGTACCGTGGGCTAGACATTGAGGAGAATCTCCGTACAGAACCCGCAGGAGAAGGCTTCGTGAATTTCCGCTACGGTGCATTCGGATTAGGGACAGTGGGACAGGGTCATCTTCGAACGGTCTCAAAGGTCATACGCGAAGTGGTGCAAGACTTGGAGTCGCGTGTGAAGGAGCTAGAGGAATTGGAGAAGCTCAAAAAATCTCTTCTGGACCTCGGTCGTGTTGAGAAGAACCTGAACGATGAAATAGCAGTGATTACACTCAGAAGAGTAGTTCCCGGCCGTTGTCACTATTGCCCATTATAATGGTCAACACATGGGGGTGAATATGAGAGTTGTTGTTTATGCGAGAGTATCATCCGACAGTCAGGATACCGACCTATCAATATCGGCTCAACTCAGGGCATTGAGAGACTATGCGGCGAAGCAAGGGCACGAGATTGTCAGAGAATTTGTTGATGAGGCGGAAAGTGGTCGCACCGCCTCCAGACCTGCTTTTCGCGAGATGACTGCCCTCGCCAAGACCGAGCCCGTGCCGTTTGAAGGCATTCTGGTCTGGAAGCTGAATCGGTTTGCAAGAAATCGACTGGACTCCATTACGTACAAAACGCTGCTGAAGAGCAAGGGTATCAAAGTCATCTCCATCAGCGAACAACTGGACGATAGCCCCTCCGGTCAACTGCTCGAAGGGGTCATCGAATCTATCGACGAATTCTATAGCGCCAGTCTCGGGCAGGACATTAAGCGCGGTATGAGAGAGAACGCTCAACGTGGTTTCTTCAATGGCAGCCGACCTCCCTACGGCTTACGCAGGGTTCCTGTACAGGACGGTACTAAGACCAGATACAAGCTTGGGCCTGATCCTGACGACTCTGCGGCTGTAAGGGTTGTTCAGAGGATGTTTGGTATGGCACTGCAGGACATCGGCTCCAAGGAAATCGCCAAAGTAATGAACAAAGAAGGCTTTCATACTCGAGGGGGACAACTATGGGGGAGGACCACGGTTCATAAGGTTTTGACGAATGAAGCATATTGCGGTACCCTCGTCTGGGGTGGTAGGCCGGGACATCCGGCAATTCACAGCTCCGATCCTCCCGTGAGAGTGGAGAATGCTTGGCCAGCAATTATCGACCCGGCTACCTTTGCGCTGGTACAGGAGAGAATGAGATCCAAAAGGCCACAGACAATTCATCCCCGCACCATACCGAGCCCTTACCTCCTCACTGGCTTCCTCTTCTGTTCCTGTGGACACGCTATGATAGGTCGAAGTGCCAAGTCGCATCAGTATTTCTACTATACCTGCAATGGGGGATTTAAAAAAGGCAAGAATGCCTGTAATGCCAGAGCGTTGCCGAAAGATAAGCTCGAACAATTGGTCCTCAAGCAAGTCAAGCAGAGGGTACTTAACCAGAAGTCGCTGGAGGAGTTGGTCAGCCTAGTCAATATGGAACTTGATTCCACCCAGGGTATCTTGAAAGAGAAGCTGGATGCCATTGATGCTGAGCTCAACGATGTTGAAGCTAGGTTGTCGAAACTGTATGATGCCCTTGAAACAGAAAAACTCAGCCTCGATGACTTGGCACCCCGGATCAAAGGCCTAAGAGTCCGGCAGGATGAGTTAAGCAAGGCTAGGCTTCTCATGGAAGCCGAGAAAATTACTCGCGTAGTCAAACACGTGGATGCCAGAATCGTGAAGGCTTATGCTCGGGACCTGGAATGCCTGCTCGGAGATGCTGACATTCTTGAGAGCAAGGCTTTCCTTCGCTCATTCATCAAGAGAATTGAAATAGATGGAGGAAGCGCCAAGATAGACTACACTCTACCCATGCCACCGGATGGGAGAATGAAGGAGTCACTGGAAGTTCTGCCTATGGTCACCCTTGGTGGAGATAGGGGGATTCGAACCCCCGACCCCTGCGATGCGAACGCAGTGCTCTCCCAGCTGAGCTATATCCCCGAATTGAATTCTAGCAATGCCCCGAGCGTGGGTCAAGTCAGCGACTCCTTGCTCCTGCTTGAGAACGCTGCTATACTGAGCGAAAGCTATGAGCTATGAAACCGTCATCGGTCTCGAGGTACACTCCCAGCTACTAACCAAGAGCAAGATGTTCTGCAGCTGCAGCGCCGATTATGCCAGCGCTCCTCCCAATACCCACGTTTGCCCTATCTGCCTGGGCATGCCCGGAGTCCTCCCTGTTATCAACGAGAAAGCAATAGAATATACGGTAATGACCGCCCTGGCCCTGAATTGCACCATACCCGAACACAGCAAGTTTGACCGCAAGAACTACTTCTACCCCGACCTGATGAAGGGCTATCAGATCTCCCAATATGATGCCCCCCTTGGAAAGGGGGGGTGGCTAACCATCGACAGCGACGGCACGGCGAAAAGAGTCAATATCACCAGAGTGCATCTTGAAGAGGATGTCGCTAAATTGTGGCACAAGGGAGACCACAGTCTGGTAGATGTCAACCGCGCCGGCGTGCCGCTGATGGAGATCGTTAGCGAGCCCGAGATAAGCTCGCCCGAAGAGGCTCGAGATTACCTTACCAAGTTACGCACTATTCTGCGTTATCTGGGAGTGTCCACCGGCAACATGGAGGAAGGAAGCTTTAGATGCGATGCCAATATAAGCATACGTCCCGCGACTAGTAAGAAGCTGCTGCCCAAGGTGGAAGTTAAGAATCTCAACAGCTTCAAGGCGGTGTATCAGGCTCTAGCCTATGAAGCGAAGCGGCAGAGCAATGTGCTTGAAGAAGGTGGGACGCTGGTGCAGGAGACCAGAGGGTGGGCAGAGGAAACAGGCATGACGGTGTCCCAGAGAACCAAGGAATATGCTAATGATTACCGGTATTTCCCCGAACCTGACTTGCCTCCGCTGCTCCTGGAGCGGTCGTGGATAGAGGAAATCAGAGCCAGACTCCCTGAATTGCCCGAAGCCCGCAAAGACCGATTCATAGCTCGATACGGGTTGTCCTTATACGACGCCAACATTCTGACTGGCTCCAGGGCCATGGCAGATTATTTTGAAGACTGCGTTAGACTAATGGGCCCCGGCAAGGCAAAGCTGGTTAGCAACTGGCTGCTAGGAGATTTCAGCCGACTGCTTAACGCTTCCAAGACCGAGGTTGAAAATGCTAAAATACGGCCAGAACATCTGGCAGAGATGCTTGTCCTGGTCAACAACGGTACTATAACCGGACCGACAGCCAAAGCGGTGCTCGAGGAGATGTCTGACACTGGCAAGGGAGCCAGTGAGATCATAGCAGAAAGGAAACTGGGCCAGATTAGCGATGCCGGTGAAATAAGGGAAGCCGTGAAACAAGTCATAGCCGCTAATAAAGAGGCAGCAGCAGACTACATCTCTGGTAAACAGCAAGCTCTGACCTTCATTATAGGGCAGGTGATGAAAGCCACCAGAGGAAGGGCCAATCCGGGCGCGGTAAAAGCTGTCATTATGGAGGAGCTAGGAGGTAAATGAATTGCCTGATTATCTTTTGATTGCTGAGATGCTGGTAGCAATAGCTCTGATTGCCACCCTGTTATTCCAGTTACGCGGTGGAGGCATAGGGGGGATCTTCGGGCAAGCTGACTCGGTGTATCGCACCCGGCGAGGTATAGAAAGCACCCTGTTCAAGCTGACCATAATCCTGGTCGTCGCGCTTGTACTTCTGGCTACTCTGGCGACTGCCTAGCCTCGGTATCTGTGGATGAGTCCTATAATAACACTGACAACCGACTTTGGATATGACGATGCCTATGTGGGTGCTGTAAAGGGCGCCATCTTAAGCATTAATCCCGAAGCTAATATCATAGACATCAGCCACTCTATCAGGCCGCAGAATATCCGTGAGGCTGCTTTCATTCTCGGTATTGCCTATCGCTATTTCCCCAAGCAAACCGTACACCTCGCCATCGTTGACCCCGGGGTAGGCAGTGAGCGCCGGGGCATAATACTAAAGACACCTTCGGCAATCTTCGTTATTCCCGACAACGGCATCCTGAGCTATATAGTTGATGACTTATTTTCGCTGGAAAGTCCCTCGCTGACCGAAGCGAGTGACGAGCTCAAGGAGATAGTATTTAAGAAGGGACTGGAAGCTGCAGCTATCACCGACCCGCGCTTCTGGCGGCATCCGGTCAGCCCCACCTTTCATGGCAGAGACATCTTTGCTCCGGTAGCGGCCGGCCTCTCCCTGGGTATTTCCCCCTATGAATTCGGGGAAAAAATCAACTCGCTACATGTCCTCCCGATACCAAAGCCATCGCTTGATTCAGAAGGCAGGCTGGTTGGCCAGATATTACATGTTGACCGCTTCGGCAATTTGATCACCAATATCAAAATCAAGGATGTAGCGGGAAAGGACGCCGTGATTGAGATAGCTGGCTATAGTATTCAGGGCATCAGTGAATACTACTCACAAAAGGAAGGCGTAATGGCTATCTTAGGCAGCAGCGGCTATCTTGAAGTGTCGCTAAGAGGGGGAAGCGCTTGCGACTTCCTGGGTGCGCTGGTGGGAGACGAGATAAAGGTAATTTCAGCTGCCTAGCGACGAGATACGGCAGTCCGCTCCAAACCGTAAATTCCAAATCTAAAACCGGCTAGTCCTTCGGATTTCGGTCATCTGATAATGCTTTGGGTTCAGATATTAGTGTTCAGAGTGTCTCCTCCGTGACCTCGGCTACAAAATACGCCAACCATTCTTTAGCAGGCTTGACAAGTAACGCTTGTGTGGCTAAACTATATGCGGGTATGCGCATATCTTGGAAACAGCGCCTGTTTGATAGCAATGAGAGATTTCGTAAAGTTGTTTAAGGCCCTATCCGATGACACCAGGATTAGAATCCTGAAAGTGCTCTTGGAAAGAGAGTGCTGCGTTTGCGAAATTATGCAGGCGCTGAACATCACCCAGTCCCGGGCCTCACGTAACCTGGGCATACTTGAGGACGCCGGCTTTATTAAATCCAGAAGAGACGGGCTTTGGGTCGTTTACTCTATTGATGAGCAAAGAATTAGCAGCCATGCCGGCCCGCTAATTGAAGTTCTCCGGGCTTCTCTTGTTAAGGAGGAAATTCTGCTACAGGACAGAAAAAGGTTAGGGCGTGCTGTGCAATGCGGGCCGCACGCGATACAAAGGTAATTTTTTGAGCGTTATATTTGGCTATGTGCATGGCCGAAACTACGGTAGCGCGACCTGCTAAAAGCAAGAGCGAAGGAGCAAGACGAATAATATCACTAGACGGCTAAGAACAATCTTGCCGTGGCTCATAATCGGGGTGGGTCTGGCAACCATTATCTATCCCCGCGTTACAGGGGCACCTTTATTTCCGGTATTCAACTATGACAACCCGACCACCCCCGATTATAACGAACTGATGGATTACGCCTTCTGGCAGCTGCCTTTCGTCTATATCTTCAGCTACATCACCCGGGCGTGGGGACCGCTCGCCCTCGCTTTCGTGCTGGGCGGTGTCCTTTCAGCATTTGTACCCAAAGAAAAAATGAAGAAATACCTGAGCAGCAACCACTTCTATTCATTTGTTCTGGCTGGGGTTTTCGCACCGGTGTTAACCGTGTGCTCCTGCGCCATGATACCGATTTTTGGCGGACTCCTGATGTCCGGTGCAGGAATAGGGCCGGCATTGACCTTTCTGCTGATGGCCCCAGCAGCCAACGTCATGGCGCTAATCTTTACGGCAACGATTATATCCCCAAAGATAATGCTGTTCAGGCTAGCGTTCAGCCTGGTCGGCGCTATAGCCATCGGTTACCTGATCAGCCGTACCAGCTGGGGCAAGGAACAGGAGACAAAGTATGCAGGCATAACCGCCGTGTCCGTCGAAGAAGTGAAGTTCGATTTTCATGAGAAGAGCTGGAACGCTATGAAGGAAGCCGGTATCCTAGCGAAACTGGTGTTACCCTATCTGGGTATCGGAATCTTTGTAATCAGTTTCATCGAGAGATACCTTCCTACCGAGATAGTCGTCAATTACCTTTCAGGCACCAGTGGAGTTGCGCTCGGGGCTGTCATTGGCGTTCCTACATATACACCGACACTGGTTGAGGTTTTCCTGGTCAGAGGCTTAATTGCCAAAGGTATGTCAGCGGCAGCAGCTCTTGCCTTCCTGATAGGCGCCCCTATGGCTTCAATACCTTCGATGTTAGGTGTTTCCCGGATTATTGGTTGGAAGGTAGTCGTCAACTATGCGGCGCTGGCGGTAGTAGTCGCATTTATTGCTGGTCTGGTTTACCAGACTTTTGTCGTAACACTTTGAGGAAATAGTACAAGGAGGTTCGGAATGATTAAATTAGAGGTTTTCGGCACCGGGTGTCCGAAGTGCCAGGCCACGGAGAAAAACGCCGCTGAGGCACTGCGCCAACTGGGACTAGAAGGAGAGGTCAAGCTAGTAAAGGACCAGGTGCAAATAATAAAGAGGGGCGTCACCTTGACTCCAGCACTGGCTATTAACGGCAATGTAAAGGTTATGGGCAGAATCCCCGAAGTCAAAGA
>CAZLAL010000089.1:0-4531 GCA_964557455.1 uncultured Dehalococcoidales bacterium | reverse complement strand
CCAATCACCAACCTGCCTTAGCCAGGCTATCTCATCCTTAAATTTCTCACCTCCCTTCCCTTCCTTATAAAGCCAGTGAGCAGCCACCCCATATTCGTTAATCCGATGCATATCGTAGCTTCGAATTTGTATTTCCAGCGGCGTGGTGCCCCGGCACATCACCGTAGTATGCAAAGCCTGATAGCCATTGTCTTTAGGATTAGCGATGAAATCGTCAAACTCTTCACGGATAGGGCGCCAGAGATTATGAATTACACCTAATGCCTTATAACAATCGGAAACTGAGTCCACTAATAGACGTAGCGCAAAAAGGTCATGGATATCCCCAAAATTCTTACCCTGCGCATCATATTTGCCCATCTTTTGATATATGCTGTAAATATGTTTCGGCCTACCATAAACCTTGGCTTTCACACCGGCGGCGGCCAGTTCCCTGCTTAACAACTCACTTATTTCAACTATAAAGGCTTCCCTCTCTTCTCGCTTCCCAGCCACTAGACGGGCAATTCGATGGTACACACGCGGCTTCAGGTAGCGAAAGGCCAAGTCCTCTAATTGCCATTTGGCCTCCCTCATACCTAGACGGTGCGCCAAGGGAGCATATATCTCCAGCGTCTCTTGAGCGATAGCACGCCGTCTCTCTGCGGGCAAAGCTCCCAGCGTACGCATGTTGTGCAACCTATCTGCCAGCTTGATAAGAACCACCCGTACGTCCTCGGCGGTAGCCATAAGCATCTTGCGCAAGTTTTCCGCGTGCGCCTTTGACTTTGCTTCCCCTGTTCGAGCTCGACTCGTGAGCTTGGCCATCTTTGTAACGCCATCAACCAGTTTGGCCACTTCTGGACCAAATTTAGCTTCTATCTCATCCATAGTAACGCTACAATCCTCTGGCACATCGTGCAATAAGGCAGCAGCTAATGTCTCGGCATCAAGCTGCAGCTCAGCCAGAATCATGGCCGTGTTCAAAGGATGCTCCACGTAGGGCTCCCCTGTTTTACGCACTTGTCCCTGGTGCGCCCTGGCAGCGAATTCGTAGGCAGCCCTAACCAGAGCCACCTTATCAGCGGGCAGATAGGCGCTTGCCATTTCTATGAGTTTATTGGAATCCATCTGATTCATAATACTGCAATGGCAAGGCTAAGGCAAATTAGCGCGCACAGACCTTTGCGTATGGGATTATCAGGAATCATAGCGACCCAGCAAACTCGCACGTCCTCGGGTGACTCACGCTGTGAACCAAGCTCGGGACCGCCAGCGCCGCCGTTGCCTTCTTCGGACAGACGAGCCAGCGCCAGAGTTGAAACGCAGTGAAGAGTGAGGATGACAAACGCGGGCTACACAATTACAATATGCTAAACTAACGATAGACAAGGAGGACTTCTTTGCCCAAAGCACCTCGTGGGACATTTGACATCTTACCCCAAGAGCATCCCTACTGGAAGTATATAGAGGACAAGGCGGCTTCGCTGTGCCAGCTCTATGGTTACCAACGGTTAAGTACGCCGATTTTCGAAGATGCCCAGCTTTTCACTAAGACTGTGGCTGAGGGGACAGACATCGTCGATAAGGAGATGTATATCTTCAAAGACAAAAGCGGGCAAGAACTGGCGTTAAGAGCGGAAGGAACAGCGCCAGTCTGCCGAGCTTATCTAGAGCACGGACTCTTCAATTTGCCTCAGCCGGTCAAGGTTTACTACATTGGGCCGACCTTCAGGTACGAGCGCCCCCAGGCCGGAAGGTATCGCCAGCATCACCAATTTGGCTTTGAGGCGTTAGGCGAAGCCGACCCCGCTCTCGATGCCGAGGTAATTGAAATGGCCTGGCGATTCTTCGTTTTCCTGGGACTCTCTCGCCTTTCCATTCAACTCAACAGCATTGGCTGCAGGCGTTGCCGCCCTGGCTATTTGGAGGTCTTGAAGCAATACTACACAGGATATAGAGACCGCCTTTGCCCGGACTGCAAAACCAGGCTAGTCAAAAACCCGCTGCGCCTGCTTGATTGCAAGAATCCTAGCTGCCAAGAGATAGCCAGAAGCGCACCGAAAATCACAGATTATCTATGCCAGGAATGCCGGCTCCACTTCCAAAGCCTTCAGAAATACTTGCAGGCAGTGGGCATCGCCTTTGAGTTGAACCCCAGATTGGTCCGCGGCCTGGATTATTACACCAGAACAGTATTTGAGATTCAGCCTCAACAGGAAGGGGCACAGAGCACCCTAGGCGGAGGTGGCCGCTATGATGACCTCATCGAGGAGCTAGGGGGGAAAACTACTCCGGGAGTGGGATTTGCCGCGGGCCTGGAAAGAATAATATTGAACCTGAAGAACCAGAACCTGGATATTCCGCCACTGCCCAGGCCGGATGCATTCATCGCCTACCTGGGGGAAGAAGCCAAGATCGAGGCCATGAAGATAGCTGTGGCGCTGCGGAAAGCTGGCATTGCAGTTGTCATGGCTACAGGCGATAAGAGCCTGAAGGGGCAGATGAGACAAGCCAACTCTCTGGGCATTGGCTATGCCCTCATACTCGGCCAGCAGGAAGTCAGTCAACGAAGCGTGCTGTTACGGGACATGACAACTGGGGAACAAAAAACCGTTCCCGTGGCTGAAATAGCCACAGTTTTAAAACAGTTCAAAATATGATATAATGCACTATGCCAGTGACTTCCTATGGAAGCCTACAGTTTTCCTCTTTGAGTCTGACCCTGTGCCTCAACAAATGTAATCGGAAACGAACCGCTCATGTCTCAAAACAGCGTTAATAACCACATAGACTCGGACTACACCGCCAAAGATATCCAAATCCTAGACGAAATGAAGGCGGTGCGCCTACGGCCAGGAATGTACATCGGCGGGACTGACCCGCACGGACTACACCAACTGCTCTACGAGATAGTATACAACAGCATAGACGAAGCCATGGCTGGCTACTGCAGCCGCATTCAAATAACGATCCATAACGATAACAGCGTCACCGTAAGCGATAATGGACGGGGCATACCTACTGAGATTATTCCGGGACAAAATATCACAGCCCTGGAAGCCGTTATGACCCGCCTCCACGCCGGGGCTAAGTTCACTAATCATGTCTACGGCGTATCCAGTGGCCTCCACGGCGTCGGCGCTTCAGTGGTAAACGCCTTGTCCTCCTGGCTCAAAGCTGAGATTAGACGACAAGGAAAGCTATACCGTCAAGAATACCAGAGGGGGATTCCACAAACCGGCCTGGAAATTGCTGGCGATGCGCAGGACACAGGCACCTCGGTTTCCTTCCTGGCCGATAAGGAAATATTCGAGAGCATTGAGTACGATTTTGATCTAGCCTGCCAGCGCCTAAGGGAGCTGGCTTACCTGAATAAAGGGGTAGCTATAGCGATAAAGGACGAGAGAGCTGATCAAGAGAAAGCGTTCTACTTCGATGGGGGAATAGCTAGTTATGTTCGCAGATTGAACAGAAACAGGGCTGTTGTTCACCCGTTCCCCATTTATGTCACCACCATGACAGATAGCACAGTCATCGAGGCAGCTCTCCAGTATAACGATAGCTTCACGGAATCCACTCTCTCTTTCGCCAATTGTGTCAATACTAGAGATGGAGGCAGCCACCTTACCGGTTTTCGCTCGGCGTTAACCCGAGTCTTCAATGATTATGCCCGGAATGCGAAACTGTTAAAGGACGCTGACCCCAACTTAGCCGGGGAAGACGTCCGGGAAGGGGCGGTAGCTATTATCAGTGTAAAGCTGCCGCAGCCTCAATTTGAAGGGCAGACCAAGGCACGGCTGGGAAATCCCGAAGTAAAGAGCCAGGTGGAATCCGCTATAGCGACCAGCTTGTCGCTTTACCTAGAGCAACACCCTAACGAAGCCAAGGCAATTATAGAGAAGTGCCTCACAGCCGCCAGGGCCAGAGAGGCGGCGCGTAAAGCTCGTGACCTGGTTCTGAAGAAGACCGGCTTCGAGACTTCAACCCTGCCTGGCAAACTGGCTGAGTGTTCCGAGAAGGAACCGTCAAAATGCGAGCTTTACCTGGTTGAAGGTGAGTCAGCCGGCGGCTCAGCTAAACAAGGACGGGACCGCCGCTTTCAAGCCATTCTGCCCCTGAGAGGCAAAATACTGAATGTCGAAAAGGCCGCCAAAGATAAGATCCTGGAGCACACCGAGCTGCGGGCCATTGTCACCGCGTTGAAAGCAAGTGCCGATGAACAGTTTGACAGCTCTAGACTACGCTACCACAGGGTAATAATCATGACCGACGCCGATGTTGACGGCTCACATATTCGTACCCTGCTGCTGACTTTCTTTTACCGCCATATGACAGGGCTAATCAATGAAGGCTATCTCTACATTGCCCAACCACCGCTTTACCGCATCAAGCACGGTAAACAAGAGTTCTGGGTTTACTCCGAACAGGAAAAGGAACAGAAACTGAAAGAGCTAAAACAAGACAAAACGGAGACTCAGAGGTATAAAGGGCTGGGAGAGATGACTCCCGACCAACTATGGCAGACAACCATGGATCCCGGCACCAGAAC
>CAZLAL010000088.1:0-2837 GCA_964557455.1 uncultured Dehalococcoidales bacterium | reverse complement strand
ATTCATAATGAAGGTTTCGTGCTGGCGCATGTCAAGGCCAAGGAGTATGGTTTCAGAGTCCCCTTCAGGCACACGCACTTGTTTGAGTACCTGCGCAACTATCTCAGGGATCACAAGAGTGGCATCACTAAGTTGGGCAAGAGGATTGCCTACCACGCCAACTGCGGTACCAGGTGGATACCAGAGTATGACGCTTTTCTGGACGAGGTCTTCAAACTCATCGGCGTGGAACGGCCGAAGAGAGAATATGAACGCTCGAATGCTCTGTGCTGCTCGGCGCCCCTTATTTATACTAACCGAGAGCTTGCCATTGACGTCCAGAAGAAGAACTTCGAGGATGCTATTGCCTGCGGTGCCGATGCCATGATAACGTCCTGCCCTATATGTTATGGAGTATTTAGGCGGCCCAGCGCGCAGTTCAATCTGCCCAGCATATTTATCACTGACCTGTGCCGTATCGCCCTCGGCGAAAAGCCCTGGCCCGATGTCTCCCACTAGCGGGCATTAAATAATCTTAGCTGTATGCGACTGCCGCGCGGTGCAGAAGTCAAGGCGGAAGCGGCGGTAATGCAGTACATCATTATCGCAGGATAGGGGATGGCAGTAGCGGTTAGCCAAGGTCGGTTGCTTTCTACAATCGTACACTGCATTGGTAGTGGTGGTATATGATACCTGATTTGGGCGGGATGTTATGCGCGGACTGGCCCGGAATTTTCTTTAGAATGCCCTCAAGAGGCTTGAGAAAGGGCATTAAGGGGTCGTCGTGGCTAAAGGGAGGGTCCCGTGAAGGCAAAACGAACTAGAAGTGTGTGTTCCTTGGGCGTTGCGTGAAGCTCCGTCTCCAGTTTTAGCTCGCAGATACGAGTCGTGGGTAGGTCTTAGGCGCTGCAGGCCTGTGATTAGCCCCTGTCCGTATGCTGGCGAGGCCTGAACAGCCTCTGCCACCATCTTTGCTTAGGGGTCTGTTTAGGGGCTTCCAGAAGGAGCAGCCGTTCCTGAAGGAATTCTGTCCTGGCTTTCCAGTAGCCGACTTCCTGGGACAGCTGCTCTATCTTATTGATAAGGGGTTGGATTGACTGGGAGTCATCTGATAAGGGCTTAGTGGCGACGGGTAGGTCTTGAATAACATATGAATCTCCGAACTTGGAGGGCACCAGAGTAGCTTTGAGCTTGCCAGACTTGATATAGCGGCGAACTGTGACTATGGAGACCCCCAAAGCCTGAGCAGCTTCCCTCAATGTATAGCCCTTCATCAGGAATATTGTAGCATCTTAGTCAATGGGGTTGGAATAATGGGTGATCAGTGTGAGCAGGGTATCGCAGAAGTAAGCTAGGCGCAGACTTTTTTCCTGCGGGAGGAGACCGCGACAAATACGAAGAGGCGAAAGAGCAGGGAAAGGTCAGGATCGGACTGGAAAAATTCTACCCAGGTTGGATTTTGGGAACCATAGGCTAAGATTCGTTGGACTTGCGAACCGCTTGCGCCATCAAGATACTCTATCGCGTCGCCCGTATGGCGAAGGTCTCCAGGATAAACTAGGTCATAAATCGGCTGTGTATAATCATTGTGTGCAATGAGGAATTAGGATAATGGCCACAATGACAGGAATTTGGAGGTAGTGCGAATGGTATCTTTGTCATTTGAACTTCTTAATGCACTCGATTGCGGGAGCTGTCTCTTGGCACTCCTCGTATTTGAATTTTCTGTGATTGTTTTCTAGCCAGACTTCATCGGCGACCTTACGGACTTGTAGAACATGAAACTCATTATCTGCTAGGCATGCGACAACGTCGCCATTGTCTATGGACCCGTCGCGATCCACGATAATGATGTCTCCCTCGCTCACTTTGGGCTGTAGGCAGTCTCCATGAACGGCGTACGCTTCAATCCTTGCCATAACTTTACAACGGGCCTTGTAAATATAGTCGCTGGGTTCTTCAAAGTCCCGCACATTATGCGGATATTTTTGTGAATCATAGACAGGGATTGTTTTTGGCGTCGCAAGTCTTAATCTGTCGAGTATCTCCTGTGGAGTTTGCTGATGCTGTTCAATTTTCTTGGCGTATAAATTCTCAGGCTTCATATTGAGGGCCTGAGCATAACGGAACAAAACATTGGCCGGTAGCCTCTGTATATCGTGAGTCTCGTTGTAGGATATTGTCCGCCTACCCAAGCCCGTACGCTTCGCCATGTCATTCTGCGTCCAGCCTCGTTCTACTCGTAGTTGTTTCAGCCTTCCTGATAAAGTCATCTCCCTGTTCCGTAGCTGGTAAAAGCTTAGCAGAACATGGATGATAAATAAAGGACAATACAAGACGTAATTGTCTTTCTGGAATCATTTTCGGTTTTGAGATGCAGAAGAAATTCGGTTGATGTCTCGGCTATGGATTTAGAGATCAGGGACTCTAAGAGCATTTTGTTGAATATAGGGTGCAAGAAATCAGAGACTCTGTGCCGTGCATTTTCAGGGGTCTCCTCAAGATTTAGCTTCATAGTAGGCCGTCAGGGACTCGAACCCTGGACACCCTGATTAAAAGTCAGGTGCTCTACCAAACTGAGCTAACGGCCCATAGATTGATGAGACTAGTGCAGCCTATTTTTCTATCGACAGGAGATTGGAGATGTAGATAGCGAAAGCTGGGTGAATGTCGCAAATAAAGCCTCCGTCGACCGCCTCTACAGAGAAAGTTACCCTGTTGGGCTTTCTGAGAGGGTCGCCGAACTTATTAAGCCCGGCTTCGTCCCAGGGCATGTTGTGGCCTAGTATCTCCAGGAGGCCCTTGACGTCCCGCGGGTTTTCCACTATTACTTCGAATGGGAGCTGATGGGCTAACCC
>CAZLAL010000087.1:0-3511 GCA_964557455.1 uncultured Dehalococcoidales bacterium | reverse complement strand
ATTTGCATTGACTGCTATGGGTCTGAAATGGAATGGGTTGAGATGAAAGGGAAGGGCAGGCTGGCTGCTTTTACCTGCATAGCTATAGGCCCTCCATTTATGATCAAGGAAGGTTACGACCGGAAACACCCTTATGTCTGTGGAGTGGTAGAACTGGAGGAGGGCGCGAAGGTTGTTGCTCGTATTGATGGAGTAGATGGGAACCGGCCCGAAGCCATAAAGATCGGCACTCCTCTTCAGGTAGAGTTCTTACATAGGGACGAAGGAGCAAACGGAACGACTTTTCTGGCGTTCAGACCTTTATAGCCTGCATTCGAATACCAGACTGCGATTTGGCTCTCCTTAGGAGATACAATTAGCCTCGCCCACAGGGAATTTATGATGAAAGGAGATTAGAAGCATGCAAAGAGAGGTAGTTGTCGTCGGCGCAGCACGGACAGCTATTGGTGCCTTTGGTGGTTCTTTCAAGGACACATCTGTCGTCGAATTGGGTGCGGCGGTGATTAAGGAGGCGCTTAAGCGAGCAGAGCTGAGGCCTGAGTCCGGGGAAGAATTGCTCGCTTATGGTCCTGGCGCACTCAGGCCTGATGGAATAGTGGAGCTGGAGAAGAAGCACTATGATTATGATTCCTCTTTGCGTCCCGTTCAAATTGACGAAGTAATCATGGGGAATGTTCTTCAAGGTGGGCAGGGGCAAAACACGGCGCGGCAGGCTTCTATCTATAGCGGCATCCCTAAAGAGACGCCCGCCTTTACTGTGAACAAGGTCTGCGCCTCAGGTTTGAAGGCTATTACCCTGGGAGCGGAAGCGATACTAGCGGGCGAGGCTGAGGTTGTGGTGGCAGGAGGCATGGAGTGTATGAGCTATGCGCCCTATGTACTCCCTAAGGCTCGCTGGGGCTATCGCATGGACGTGGGAGCCAAGGGGGAAATCATAGACCTCATGGTCTACGATGGACTGTGGGAAATATTCTATGGCTATCATATGGGAAATACCGCAGAGGAAATCGCCAGGAGATATGGCTACACCCGGCAGCAGCAGGACGAGATAGGCTACCTTAGCCATCTGCGGGCGCGGAAGGCCATAGTTGATGGTCTGTTTAAGGATGAGATAGTCCCTTTTGCTATCCCTCAGAAGAAAGGCGAGCCGGTTTTTTTTGACATCGATGAGCGACCTATGGATACCTCTATGGAAAAAATGGCCAAGTTACCTCCAGCCTTCCGGAAAGATGGAACAGTGACTGCCGGCAACTCTTCAGGCATTAATGATGCTGCGGCTGCCCTGGTGCTTATGTCTCGGGACAAGGCCCAGGAAATGGACCTCAAGCCTATGGCGGTCCTGAAAGCCTGGGCTTCAGGCGCCACAGACCCTAGATACATGGGATTGGGGCCTGTGTCGGCCATCAGAAAGGTTCTTAAGAAGACCGGGCTTGGCAATAATGACTTTGATGTTATTGAGCTTAACGAGGCGTTTGCTGCTCAGACATTAGGTTGTATGGAGGAGCTTGGTTGGGACTTTGACCATATTAATCCTCATGGTAGTGGTATATCTATGGGGCATCCTATTGGCTGCACTGGAGCCAGAATAGCTGTCACCATCATCTACGATATGATGCATAGAAACTTGCGTCGTGGCCTGGAAACCATGTGTATCGGCGGAGGGCAGGGGATGGCAGCCGTATGGGAGAGATCCTGAGACTTCACGGGAAGCGCAATGTCAAAGTTGCCAGCCATAGTTGAGGCCCTTCTTCAACCCCAGGCCTATCCCCACGAAACACAAAGCATAGAGCTGGTGCAGACCCAGATGTCATTCATTTTCCTTACTGGCGAGTATGTCTACAAGGTGAAAAAGCCGGTCGACTTGGGATATCTGGATTACACCACTCTGGAGAAGCGCCACTTCTTCTGCGATCAAGAGCTGGAGCTAAACAGGCGTCTTTGTCCCGATGCCTATTTGGCTGTGCTGCCGGTTATTGAGGAGAAAGGGACGCTGCGCATAGAGGGATTGGGCAGGGCCGTAGAGTATGCCGTGAAGATGAGGCAGTTGCCTCGGGACCGTATGATGGATGTGCTTCTGCCTCGGGGTGGGGTCACAGCGCAGATGGTGACAGAAGTAGCTGAGAGACTGGTGGGCTTTCACCAGGAAGCGAAAACAAATCAAGAGATTGCTGCCTTTGGGAAGCTGAACGTTGTACGTCATAATTGTGATGAGAACTTTGCACAGACCCGGAAGTATGTCGGTGTTAGCGTTGGTAGGCAGCAATATGAACGAATTAAGGGCTATACCGATGACTTCCTCAAAAGAAACACGGACGTGTTCGATAAACGGGTAAAAGAAGGCAGAATAAGAGATTGCCATGGTGACCTCCATGCTGCGCACGTTTGCTTTACCGATGGTATCTGCATTTACGACTGCATCGAGTTCAATGACAGATTCCGTTATGGCGATGTAGCTTCGGAGCTTGCCTTTCTGGCAATGGACTTGGACCGATATGAACAAGCTGTCCTTTCCCGGCATCTCGTAGATACGTATGCGAGGCTGAGCCATGATGAAGGACTCCTGAAATTGCTCAACTTCTACAAGTGCTACCGGGCCTATGTCAGAGGCAAGGTGGAGAGCTTTAAGCTCGACGACCCCTACATCCCTGAACAAGAAAAGGCGAGAGTGATGGCTGTCGCCCATAGCTATTTCGAGCTTGCCGAATCCTACGTTAGATAAGTGTTTGGCGACGAGTAAGGCAAGATGGCAGACACGAAAGCCATTTAGCTGCTGCCCAGACTCCGTGTGTAAGTATTCATTATGGGTACTGCGATGTCGTCTTTTGGTCAGCGTTCATGAATGTTGTCCAGAAGATACGCGATGAGTGTTTGCCTGGACGTTTTTTCCCAAGCGGGTTTGTTAATTCATCATTCGAGGAGTTAGGGCGAGGGGTGCTGCGTGGTTATTGTAGTGCATTTGGTTTTGGAGATGGTGACTTTGTACTATGGTGCCGTCTGCTATGGGCTCCAGTCTGCTACGTTGCACTGCCCGTAAAAGTTGGCCCCCACCGCGATCACGGTGCCGTCGGATTTGACTCCCACTGTGTGATCGCCGTCAGCGGCGATCTGGGCGACGCCAGTCCAGTTGCCGACATTGCACTGGCCGAGGCCGTTGTATCCCACGGCGACCACAGTACCGTCAGCCTTAAGCCCCACAGTGTGACTTGTGCCTGCGGCAATCTGGGTGATATTTGTCCAGTCTGTGACGTCACATTGGCCGTAGTAGTTGTATCCTGTGGCGACCACAGTGGCATCTGACTTAAGTCCTAGCGTGTGGAAGTCTCCGCAGGCAATCTTAGTGATACCTGTCCAACTGGAGACATCGCACTGGCCCGAGTAGTCGTATCCCACAGCTACTACTGTGTGGTCGGACTTGAGTCCTACGGTGTGCAACTCACCTGCGGCAATCTGCTTGATACCTGCCCAGCTGTCGACGTCACAGCGCCCGTAGTAATTGGATCCCGCAGCGACT
>CAZLAL010000086.1:0-8863 GCA_964557455.1 uncultured Dehalococcoidales bacterium | reverse complement strand
GTCCCCAAACAGGCTGACAATACCTAGCAGGACTATGAAGTACACGCCAACTTTCCTTCAAATTCTGAATCACGGTTTGCGTAGCTATAGTACTCTGGCCGCATTTTAACGAAGTCACCGGGTCAAGGAAATTGTCCTGGCTACAATGAGAAGTGCGCGGTGACCAGAGAAAAATGGGGCATATAATTTCATAACTTTGCTCTTAGCTTTTGGTATGTGGCAGCCAGAGCTTCCGATGTCACTTTGGTACCCGCTAAAACTGGCATGAAGTTCGTATCGCCCTGCCATCTGGGCACGATGTGGGTATGAATGTGCTCTGCTATTCCAGCCCCGGCAATTCTACCCAGATTCAGGCCGATATTGAATCCGGTCGGGTTCATGACCTCTCTTAGCAGCGCCACGCCTTTCTTGATAAACCCGAAATGCTCCTTCGCTTCCTCATCCGTTAAGTCCTGTAGATTTGCTGTATGTCGATACGGCGCTACCATTAGATGGCCGGGATTATAGGGAAAGGCGTTTAGCATTATGAAATTGTGTTGACCGCGACACAGGATAAGATTTGCCTCATCTTTATTCGCCCTGGGTTTCTCACATAAAATACAGCCACCCTCTGTGGCCTTTTCTATATATTCCACTCGCCACGGCGCCCACAGATATTCCATCAAACCCATATAGTATGCCCATTCTCGATTAAGTGCAATAGGATTCGCAATTTGGCATGAAGACCCCGGAGAGGGCAAAACGAGTTGACTGCCGAATTTAATGGAGAATAAAATAGTCTCCAAATAGCATGCTCGAAGCCCTGACTCAAAAACTGACTGCTGTATTTGATAAGCTTGGCAGGAAAGGCAAGCTTAGCGAAGCAGACATTGACGATGCTTTACGCCAGGTGCGCCTGGCGCTTCTGGAAGCGGATGTAAATTTCAAGGTAGTCAAAGAGTTTCTATCTAAGGTCCGGGAGCGCATCATTGGTTCCGAAGTATTGCGCAGCCTAACGCCAGCTCAGCAGGTCATTAAGATTGTCAATGAAGAGTTAATCGCTGTCCTGGGCGGAGAGCCTGTCCGTTTATCTTCAACTACTGAGTTGCCAGCGATTGTTTTGCTGGTAGGACTGCAGGGCTCCGGTAAAACCACGACGGCAGTGAAACTGGCCGTTCACCTCAAACATCAAGGCCAGAGTCCTCTACTGGTAGCTGCTGATACTCGCAGACCTGCGGCCATTGAACAACTCAAGTTACTTGGTGAGCAGCACGATATCCCGGTATATAGTGAGGGTCCTGGTGCAGCGTCACCAGCAATTTGCCAGCACGCCCTCAAGCAAGCTAAAGAAACAGGCGCAACCTGGGTTATAGTCGATACTCAAGGCCGCCTGCACATCGATGAGGCCTTGATGAAAGAACTCGTTGACATTAAGACCATGCTGAAGCCTTCAGAGGTATTGCTTACGGTAGATGCTATGATCGGCCAGGACGCCGTAAGGGTAGCTCAGGAATTTCACAGTCAGGTTGGGCTCACGGGTCTCATCCTCACGAAGATGGATGGCGATGCCAGAGGGGGAGCTGCGCTGTCTATCAGATTTGTTACCGGGGTACCCATAAAATACCTGGGGACGGGTGAGAAGCTGGATGCACTGGAAATATTCTATCCCGACCGTTTAGCCTCTCGCATTCTGGGTATGGGAGATATCCTCACTCTCATCGAGCGAGCTGAGACAGCCTTCGACCAGGAACAGGTCAAGAGGTTGGAAGGGAAAATGCGCGCCGGCGGCTTCGACCTTGAAGACCTGCTCAGTCAGATGCGCCAAATTCACAAGATGGGCTCTTTAGGGCGTCTGGCAGAAATGATACCGGGCTTTCCCAAAATCGCTTCTCATTTATCGGATGAAGCAGGTGAGAAACAGCTAAAGAAGATAGAGGCTATTATCCTATCCATGACATATGAAGAGCGGCGCAACCCGGCCATTGTCGATGGTAAACGTCGGGGCCGCATTGCCCGAGGAAGCGGCACCACACCCAAAGACGTTAATCAACTTCTCAATCAGTTCCGCGAAATACAGAAGATGACTAAGTCATTGACACGAGGCAAATTGCCTGACAAGATGCGGAATATGCTTGACATACCCCCGAGATAGAATCAATCCAGGTAGCCTTTGAGCTTTCGGCTGCGCGTGGGATGACGTAACTTCCGCAGAGCCTTGCCCTCAATCTGGCGTATTCTCTCCCGAGTTACATTGAACTCTTTGCCCACCTCTTCTAATGTTCGTGCGTGTCCGTCCTTCAAGCCGAACCTAAGCTGCAATACCCTTTTTTCGCGGTCGGTAAGCTCACCAAGTACTCTATCTATTTGTTCTTTGAGCAACTGCTGTGACGTAGCTTCAGTTGGTGCTAAACTGGCCTGATCTTCAACAAGGTCGCCTAACCGGCTATCTTCATCTTCACCAATAGGCATATCCAGCGATATTGGCTCACGGAAAAACAAAGCCATGACCTCTTCTACTCTTTCTGCCGACATACCTAAGCGGTCACCAATTTCGCCGTAACTTGGCTCGCGCCCAAGTTCTTGAACTAACTGCCGCATTGTCCGCAGCAGCTTGTTGATTGTCTCTACCATGTGTACCGGAATACGAATGGCGCGTGACTGGTCAGCTATAGAGCGAGTAATGCCTTGCCTGATCCACCAGGTAGCATAGGTACTGAACTTGTAGCCCTTTCTATACTGAAACTTGTCTACAGCCCGGATAAGGCCGATATTCCCCTCCTGGATAAGCTCAAGGAGCGGCATGCCATGCCCGATATATTTCTTCGCTATGCTCACAACCAGGCGCAGATTTGCCTCTGTGAGGTGCTTTTCCGACGTCTTTGCCTCGGCTTGTACCTGCCAGAAGTAAGCTTTGAGACCATCACTATAAGCATCCAATCGCGACAGGACTTTGTCCGAAGTCAGAAGAGTCTTCAGTTTCTGCCATGAGACTTTCTCTTTGGCCAGAAGCTCCAGCACCTGTGGTGACAAAAGCTGAGTGTTTATGGACAGGCTTATCAGGGCATCTTCCGCGGCGGTGCTTCCTTTCCCCGTAACCTTGACAGTTGCCGCTATTAACGACGCATCTATAACATCATCAATGGCGGCACGGAACTTACGATTCCTGACCGTCTCCACTACACTGCTGCAATGGTCGATACCAACATGCTCCTCCACAATCTGAACAACCGGGTACGCCCTGGAGAGCTGAGAGATTAGCTGAACGACTATCTCAACAGGCGAAGGCAGTTTCTTGTGTTTCCTGAAATAGTTTTCGTCGATTTCATCCAGACTCCTGCCGAGCTCTATCTTCCGGCAGAGCAATTTCTCTTCGCTGACATTTAGAAGCGATACCCGACCAATCTCCTGAAGATACATGCGAGCTGAGTCATCCGTTATCTCGTGCTCTTCAAGCGGCGCAGGCGGCTTAACTTCCTCGGCTTCATCAGCCAGCAGTTCTCCGCCCTCTTCCTTTTCCTCAGGTTCCTCAGCCAGTGCGCTGGTATCCTCGACTTCAGCTTCATCGCTGAGTAGGCCTTCCGCTACTACCTCATCACCATCAATGCTGATGCGTTCCTCTTTCATTGCACCCATAACTCTTTTCTCTCTTGACAAAGACCTCCTGAAGCTTCTGCCCGGAATTTATTCCTTGTTCCTCTAATTTTGCTAGCTCCGAGCTTATACCGCCTCTTTCCCGCTCGATGTCGAGCGTCGCCTCTTTTTCAGTTTCTAACTTCCGGAATAACCTCTCCTTGAGACGGAGAATAGAATCCTCTAAATTACGATGTCGCGCCCGCTCGCTTTCTCGTATAACCGGCGGGAAAACTTTGTTAACCAAGTAGTATAAATGTTCTAATAGGCTGCTGTCAAGTCTACTTTCGAGCTCCGAAATACCAGAGGTACGCTGCCAGTTGACGAACACTTCTCGATTTTCCGTGTATTCAAAATGTTCCGGCGATAGTTCCCCAGCTGAAGCGCGAAGCTCTGGATATTGGAGCAGAAGTGCCAGGCAATGTTCCTCAACAGGGCTGGAAACAAATTGGCCGACAAGGCCAGGCCTTTCTGTTGGCTTGCCAGGTTGACTCCTTGCCTTGGCAATCTTTGCTTTCTGCCAGGCAGCTTCTATAACCGATGTTTTAACTTTTAGCGCGCGAGCCAGTCTCTCCACATAGTGGAATCTTTCTGTGGGGTCCTTTATCTCGTAAATTGAAGGCAACAGTTTTTGTACAGCTAGAGACTTGTCTCTGGCTTTATTGACGTCGACCTTACTTATTACGGATTGAAAGGCAAAGTCCATAATGGGCATAGCCTGTTCTACCAGTTTCTCCCAGAGAGCTGTGTCCTCCCTTATCACCTCATCAGGGTCCTTACCTGAAGGTAATAAGATGACATTTGCTTCAGCATTGGAATGGGCTAGTATCGCCTTCCCTCGCAAGGTAGCTTCCTCTCCGGCAAGATCGGCGTCCAGCGCCAGCGTTATGTTATTGGTCAATCTCTTAATGCTTTCCACCTGCTCGCCGGTCAAGGAAGTCCCCATCGAGCCGATTACGTTCTGCCAGCCATATTGATGAGCAATGAGAACATCCATGTAGCCTTCCATGATTATTGCCGCGTTCCTCTTTCTAATGGCCGATTTAGCCCTGTCAATGCCATATAAGCTGCTGCTCTTATCGAAAACCGGTGTTTGAGGGGAATTGATGTATTTAGGCAAGGAATCATCCAGGACTCTCGCTCCGAAACCAGTCACTCTGCCCTGGATATCACATATAGGGAATAGCAGCCGGTTGCGAAATCGATCGTAGCTACCTCCTTCCTCTTTCTCAATTACTAGGCCAGCCTCTATTAGTTCCCTTTCTGTATAGCCTTTGCCCAGCAGGTAGTTTTTAATGGCTTCCCATGCATCGGGACTGAAGCCGAGACGGAACTCTCTGATGGTCTCGTCTGTAACGTCTCTTCCTGCCAGATAGCTTCTCGCCACCGCACCTGCGTTACTGCTCGAAAGCAAATGACAATAGTATTCAGTGGCTGCTTCGTTAATCTGAAATAGTCTCTCCTTTTTTTCATCCTCAGCCTTGCTCGGCGACCCAACGGGGCCCAAGGCTATGCCGCCCCTTTCAGCCAAAATACGAAGAGCTTGCCCAAAATCCATGCCCTCTTTTTTCATCACAAAGGAGAAGATATCGCCACCAGTCCCGCAGGCACCAAAGCAATGCCAACTTTGTTGCTCAGGAAAGACAAAAAAAGAAGGATGTTTCTCGCTGTGGAACGGGCATAGTCCCTTGAAGTTGCGCCCCGCTTTTTGTAGAGTCACATACTCAGAGATAAACTCTACTATGTCCACTCTCTGCTTGACTTCCGTTATTATGCTCATTTAGCCTAAATTCCAAGTCCCAACATCTAAGCCCTGAACAAGTTCAGATTTCTAGCCTAACGACCCTTTCGTGTTTTGGTCATTGGCATTTTGGGTTTCGCTGCCGGTTAGCATTTCGCACTTAGTGGTTAGAATTCTCTGTCTACCGGATTCCACCCTTATGTATTGCTCCCTGGGATATCTCTTCAGCTAATCTTAGCGCATATTGATCCGTCATCCCAGCGATATAATCGGTCACTTTGCGCTCCTGGCTATCCGCCAGGGAAGCAAGTTCGCAGGGCAATCTGTCCTCGTGCGTCAGGAAATATGAATACAGCACACGCAGTACTTTTCGTGCCTTTATCGCGTCCTCCGCAGATAAGCTCGGAGAATATACATTATCAAATAGAAACTGGCGAAGCATGTTAGTCGCTTTAATGACTTCGGGACTCATGTCTATCGCCAGCCTGGTCAAATTGGCTTCGCCACTAACAGGCCAGGAACATTTCACGATATCATAGACCAGCGTATTGATTCGCTCTGAATGCGTACGACCCAGAGTCTCTATCACTGGTTCAGGCAGGTCATCCTGGGAGATGATGCCGGCCCTTATAGCATCTTCTATGTCATGGTTAACATAAGCCACGATGTCGGCCACTTTGCATATCTCTCCCTCTAGAGTATGCACATCTCCCCATTTCTCTCCTAAGATGTCGACCTGTCCCTTGGAATGATTAAGGATACCATCTCTCACTTCCCAGGTAAGATTCAGCCCCTGTCCTTCCTTCTCCAGTACGTCGACCACTCTTAAGCTTTGTTCATTATGCCTGAAGCCCTCGTGATATAATTCGTTCAGAACCTGCTCGCCTATATGACCAAAGGGTGTATGCCCCAAATCGTGTCCTAGAGCGATGGCCTCGGTCAGGTCTTCGTTGAGATTCAGTGCCCGCGCTATGGTCCTGGCTATTTGAGATACCTCCAGAGTGTGAGTAAGCCTGGTGACATAGTGGTCTCCCAGGGGAGCAATGAATACCTGCGTCTTATGCTTTAGCCGACGGAACGCCTTGGAATGGATGATGCGGTCACGGTCACGCTGGAAACTGGTTCTTATAGGACACGGCTCTTCCCACTTCAGCCGACCACGACTGGACTTGCTCTTGACGGCATACGGCGAAAGAGTTTCTTCTCTCTTCTCTATGCGTTCACGAATATAATACTCATTGATCATGGAATCACGGTGTAGCTATTCAGGCTGAAGTCCCTGCTCTGTTACGCCACCTCCCCTCCTTGTAGTCATCCTGCCCTGGCTTTTGCCCCTATTCTCTTTTCCACCTTTGCGACGTTCAACCGCGTTGACAATACTACGTCCGGGTTCAGAGATATCGAGTCTATCCCGTTCTCAACTAGAAACCTGGCGAATTCGGGAAAATCGCTCGGTGCCTGACCGCAGATGCCCACTTTTCTCCTTGGTTTGTGACGGTGCGCCGTATCTATCAGCTGTTTCACCAGTCTCTTCACCGCTTCGTTTCGTTCGTCGAATATATGCGCCACTAGCTCGGAATCCCTATCCAGGCCAAGGGTTAGTTGCGTTAGGTCATTCGAACCTATGCTAAACCCATCAAACACATCAGCGAATGCATCAGCGAGAATCACATTTGATGGTATCTCGCACATCACATACACTTCCAACCCGTTTTTCCCCTGGCTTAAGTCAAATTCCTCCATGGCCCTTATCACCTGTTTGCCTTCTTCAATCGTCCGGCAGAAAGGAACCATCACCTTAACATTCGTCAACCCCATCACATCCCTTACTTTCTTTATCGCCTGGCACTCTAAACCGAAGGCAGGCTTGAATTTCTCATCGTAATATCGAGAGGCTCCCCTCCAGCCAATCATCGGGTTACTTTCCTGCGGCTCATACCGATACCCCCCAATTAGATTGGCATACTCATTTGTCTTGAAGTCGGAAAACCGAACGATGACCTCATTGGGATAAAACCCGGCCGCTATTTTCGCTATTCCCATTGCCAGGCTGTCAATAAAGAATTGCTTTTTGTCCCGATATGAAATTGTTCTCTCATCTATCTCCCTGACTATTCCGGCAGTCTTCCTGTCCCTTATTGCTGCCTTCTTCAGTTTTTCGTATTCTATTAACGCCATCGGATGTATGCCGATGTATGAATTGATGATGAACTCTTCTCGAGCTAAACCCACACCATCGTTGGGGATTTGACTCTGAATGAACGCACCATCCGGAATACCAAAGTTCATCATTATCTTGGTCTGCGGGTTTGGCAATTTCCCTATCTCCACCTCTTCTATCCTGTATTTAAGTTTCCCTTCATAGATTCTACCCTCGCCTTGCGAACAATCTACCGTGACCTTTCTGATACCTTTCAGCACGGTTGTGGCAGTCCCCGCTCCAATTACACAGGGCACTCCCAGCTCACGGCTCACTATAGCTGCATGACATGTCCTTCCCCCTTTATTCGTTACTATAGCACTGGCAACCTTCATGATCGGTTCCCAGTCGGGGTCCGTCATATCGGTCACCAACACCTGGCCTCTCTTGAATTTTTCAATGTCCCTGCTATGTTCTATTACGTTCACCTCGCCCTGCCCTATCTTCGTGCCCACAGCCTCCCCTTTGAGCAACAACTTGCCCTCTCCCTCCAGTATATATGTCCTAAGCAAAGCCACATCCCTTTGCGAATGCACTGTTTCTGGCCTAGCCTGGACTATGAAAAGCTCATTCGTTATCCCGTCCTTCGCCCATTCAATGTCCATTGGCCTGCCATAGTGTTCTTCTATAACGCAAGCCCATTTCGCAAGAAGCAAGACCTCATCATCACTCAGCACAAACTTCCTTTGGTCCCTCAGTTTGACTACCTTCTGCTCCGTTCCCGTCCCGTCCGCCTCATAAACGAGTTTCCTCTCCTTCGTACCTAGCTTCTTTTCCACTATCGGTTTCAAGCCCTTCTTCAACAGGGGCTTAAACACATAAAACTGGTCTGGATTTACGATCCCCTGAACCACATTTTCTCCCAAACCATAGGCCCCAGTTATGTAAACTACGTCTCTGAAGCCCGATTCTGTATCTATGGAAAATATGACACCAGAGCAGGCCAAATCAGACCGGACCATTTTTTGCACGCCGACAGAGAGGTAGACTTTCATATGATCAAATCCTTTGTCCGCTCGATAGGAGATTGCCCGGTTCGTGAACAAAGATGCAAAGCAGTCAATGACCTTCTCGCACAGCTCCTCTTCTCCCCTCACATTCAGATAAGTCGTTTGCTGGCCGGCAAATGAGGCAGTAGGCAAGTCTTCCGCGGTAGCGCTGCTTCTCACCGCAACGTCGACTCTGTGCCCATATTTCTCTCCCAGTTTTCTATAGGCTGCATGTATTTCACTTGCCAGTTCCCTCGGGCAGGCCGCCTGTGTTATCAGGTCCCTTATTTTCTTGCCCCTCCGCGCCAGATTCTTCATATCATG